>JAGDDO010000401.1 GCA_017848205.1 Oscillospiraceae bacterium
AAGCAGTCCGGAAGGGATCGAGAGCCGGAAGCAGTCCGGAAGAGATCGAGAGCCGGAAGCACTCGGCAGCTGATGCCTGAAGCGATCCGGAAGCACTGGCCGGCTGATGCCGGAAGAGGTCAGGAACCGGACGGGATCGGAAGCACTGGCCGACTGATGCCGGAAGAGGTCAGGAGCCGGAAGAGGTCAGGAGCCGGAAGCGGTCGAGGAGATCGGCAGCACTGGACGGCTTGACGGCTGAAGGTGTCCAGGTCTCGACCGGTCGCCGCAATTGCTTGACGGTTGCACGGGTTGCAACGTGCCGCAAACAACGCAATTCCGCCACTCCGAAGCGATCCGAAGCGGTCCGGACCGGCCGCCGGGCGGGCGGTTAGCCCCCCGTAACCGCAAAACGAAGTTTTTTTTGAAAGTGTACGCCGGCCGCCCCACTCGACTTTTCAGATTTTTCGGAAAAAATAAGGGGTGTAGTGCGTTTTTGCGTGTTTTTTTATCCATTTTCTCCGACCTTTAAAAAAAAAGAGAGGGAAAATATACCATGATAATCTGTAAAAATCTGTAATCATGAATATGTCAATAAAATCCAAAAAGATGGGGTTGAATGATACACAATTTTTGCGTTATGCTGAAAATACAGAGGGGGAAATCATTCATGAAGTATTCGCAGAGCGAAATTGCGTCCATGGTCATAGAAAATGACACACGGAACTTTTACAACAGCCGTGAATGGAGAAAGATCTCTAAAAAAGTGATTCAGGACGGGCACTGTGAATGCATCGAATGTAAGAAAATGGGGAAAGTCACAGATGCAGTGCTTACTCACCATGTTAATGAGCTGCGCAGCAGACCTGACCTCGCTTACAGTTTCACCTATACGGATGAAAACGGCGAAGTCAAGCCGCAGCTCATTCCTCTCTGTCATGACTGCCACGAAAGGATCCACAAACGCGGCGTGTATTCCGAAAACGACGGAAAAGACGATAAAGGATTCTGGCAGGAGGAAAAATGGTGAGGAGGTTCACATTATGGGAATAGGGCGCGGAAGACCGCAGAAAGAAATAGACAAGGAACAGTTTGAAAAGCTGTGTGAGATCCAATGCAATCAGGACGAGATCTGCGCGTTCTTTGATGTGACTGATAAGACGCTGACAAGATGGTGCAAGCAGACTTACAAAATGGGATTTGCAGAAACATTCCGGATAAAGAGAAAGTCCGGCTTTATCTCACTCAGACATGCGCAGTATCAGGCCTTAAAAGAAGGAAATCCGACAATGCTTGTATGGCTCGGCAAACAATGGCTCGGACAGTCCGAAAAACCGTCGGCTGATGTTGCAGAGCCTGAGATCAGCGATGAAATAGAGGCCCTGCTTGCCGAACTGGACGAGGAATGAGGTGTTGTCTATGCAGAAAAACATCTCAGACCGCATACGCAAATCAAAGAAGTGTCATGCACTCCGGCAGGATCTTCTCGACCAGCTAAGGGCGGCGGGAATTGACACGGCGGTAAACCGTGATCTTGTCGAGGACTACATTTCTTTGTGGGTTATCAAGCAATGGGTAATGATCGATATCCGCACACGCGGGCCGGTCATAGCGTACAATAACGGCGGCGGTCAGAGCGGTACGAAGGAAAATCCTTCGATCGCTTATCAGCTTAAGCTTAGTTCTCAGATGCTTAAAATTCTTAAGCAGTTAGGACTCAGCGGAGAGGGCGCTGCAGGCGGTGATGCATTTGACGGGTTATAAGATTCTTGACGATTATATCAGAATGGTGAGGACTGATGATCCGCACCCGTACTGCCAGTGGCAACATAAACTTTGCGATTTCGTTGAAAAAGTTTTCAGTGAAGAACACTGTACGCTCAATGAAAGACAGCTTGATGAATACCTTGCATTTCAGCGGTTTTTTCCGTACAACCTCTTACCGTGGGAAAAGTTCCTGTTTGCTTTGAACGCCTGTTGTTACACGCCTGAGGGAGAACTTCGTTTTCCTTACATGTTCGTGAACGTAGGACGCGGAGCCGGTAAGAACGGACTGCTTTCATTTGTGATATTCTCTTACCTTACACCTGTACACGGCGTTAAGGGATATGACATATATATCTATGCGACAGCCGAAGATCAGGCGAAAACTTCTTGGATGGATATTTACAACATCCTTGAGGACAATAAAAAGACCATGCAGAAGTATTTCTCATGGACTAAGGAAAAAATAACTAACATTGCAACACGCAGTTCTTTGTATTTCTGCACCAGTTCTGCTAAAACTAAGGACGGACAGCGCCCCGGCCTCATCGCGTTTGACGAGTATCACCAATTTCAGGAAATGAAACTGGTAAACGTCGCAGAAACGGGTCTCGGTAAGGTTCAGAACTCACGAAAGATCATTATTACAACGAATGGTCTTGTTCGTGGCGGTCCGTTCGATACAAAACTCGAAGAAGGCAAAGCCGTCCTTGATGGTGATGAAAGCGATGACGGACAGCTCTTCTTTATCTGCTGCATTGATAACATCGATGAAGTGGATTCTGAGGACGCATGGTTCAAAGCGAACCCGTCGTTATATCCGGACATGAGCACATATCACAGCATGATGCGTCAGATGCGCATTGAGTACAAAGCGTACAAGCGTAATCCTGCCGAGAATGTATCTTTCCCGGCAAAGAGGATGAACCTTCCTCCGGCTGAACTCGAAAACGAGGTCACATCATGGGAGAATGTTAAAGCGACAAATCAGCCTATCGATGAAGAGGCGATCTACGGAATGCCTTGTGTCGGCGGCATAGACTACATGAAAAGTACTGACTTCCTTTCGGCAGGTCTTCTGTATCGTGTGGGTGAAAAAGACTACTGGATACAGAAGACATGGGTTTGTAAGTCGTGCAGAGATATTCCGAAAATAAAGGCTCCGCTTACTGAGTGGGCCGTAAAGGGAGATATTGAATTCGTGGACGCTAAGGAGATACCGCCGGAACTGCCGGCAATATGGCTGGAGAATGAAGCGGCAAAGCGGAATTCACGTCTGCTCCTTATCGGAATAGATGA
>JAGDDO010000402.1 GCA_017848205.1 Oscillospiraceae bacterium
GGTTCGATCTCTACCTTTGAGAAGTCGATAACTTCGTCCTTTGCAGGAGCTTCAAGTTCAGCATCCTGTTCTGCTGCCTTCTGTCTGTTGTCTGTTCCGAGAGGCTTCATTGTAGGGAAGAGAAGTACGTCTCTGATAGAAGCGCTGTCTGTGAGGAGCATTACAAGACGGTCAAGACCGAATCCGAGACCACCCGTAGGAGGCATACCGTACTCAAGAGCTGTTACGAAGTCTTCATCAACTTCAGCATTTGCGCCCTGTGCTCTCTTAGCTTCAACCTGCTTTACGAAACGTTCTCTCTGATCGATAGGATCGTTGAGTTCTGAGAATGCGTTACCCATTTCTCTTGCGTAGATGAAGTATTCAAATCTTTCTGTGAATGCAGGATCTGAAGGCTTTCTCTTTGCAAGCGGTGAGTTTTCAACCGGATAATCATAGATGATTGTAGGCTGAATGAGCTTGTCTTCAACGAATTCTTCAAAGAATGCGATAAGAACATGACCCTTTGTTGCAGCTTCGCCTTCCTCAACGTTTACGTTCTTTGCCTTTGCGCAGGCTCTTGCGTCCTCGTCAGTCTTCCATTCGTTGTAGTCAACGCCCGCATACTTCTTTACAGCTTCGATCATTGTGAGTCTCTCCCACGGAGCGCCCATGTTGATCTCAACACCCTGATATGTGATAACGTCCTTGCCGCAGATCTTTCTTGTAAGTGTTACATAAAGGTCTTCGATAAGATCCATCATGCCCTTGTAGTCTGTGAAAGCCTGGTACATTTCGATGGATGTGAACTCAGGGTTGTGTGAAGTATCCATACCTTCGTTTCTGAAGATACGTCCTACTTCGTAAACTTTATTGAATCCGCCTACGATAAGTCTCTTGAGATAGAGTTCTGTTTCGATACGGAGATACATATCCATGCCGAGTGCATTGTGGTGAGTTACGAACGGTCTTGCAGCCGCACCGATCTCGAGTGTGTGGAGAACAGGTGTGTCAACTTCAAGATAGCCGAGGTTGTCGAGGTACTGTCTGATCTCGCGGAGGATCATGCTTCTCTTTACGAAAGTATCCTTTACTTCAGGGTTGCAGATGAGGTCAACGTAACGCTGACGGTATCTCATATCCTGATCCTTAAGTCCGTGCCATTTTTCAGGAAGCGGGAGAAGTGACTTTGAAAGGAGTGTGATCTTCTGTGCGTGAACTGAGATCTCGCCCTTCTTTGTGCGGAAAACGAAACCTTCAACACCGATGATGTCGCCGATATCCCACTTCTTGAACTCAGCGAAAACATCTTCGCCGATGTCGTTCATACGGATGTAAACCTGCATTCTGTCTGTATCGTCACGGACATCGATAAAGTTTGCCTTACCCATGTCACGCCAGCTCATGATACGGCCTGCGATAACAACAGTCTGGTTTTCCATTTCCTCGAATTTTTCTCTGATCACTGCGTTCTTTGCTGTTACATCAAACTTTGTGATCTCGTAAGGGTTCTTGTTGTTCTTCTTTAATTCCTCGAACTTTTCGATCCTTACCTTCTTTAATATGTTAATGTCCTGAACTTCTTCCTGAAGCTGACCGTTTGTCTGGTTTTCGCTCATTAAACGTTCCTTGCCTTTCTTACTTTGAAATAGAGATGATCTCGAACTTAAGTTCGCCTACAGGTGCATCAACTGTAAATGTATCTCCTGCTTTCTTTCTGAGAGCAGCCTTGCCTATAGGTGAATCATCGGAGATCTTTCCTTCTGCAGGATCTGCTTCTGATGAACCTACGATCTTGAATTTTTCTATTTTATCGCTGCCTTCGCGCTTGATCTCAATTGTTGAACCTACGCCGACCTGATCTGTTGAAATGCTGTCGTCTTCAACGATCTCAGCATTGGCGATGATGCTTTCCATTTCGGCGATTGTAGCTTCGAGAATACCCTGTTCGTTCTTTGCTTCATCGTATTCAGCGTTTTCTGACAAGTCACCGAATGATCTTGCTTCCTTGAGCTTCTGAGCAACTTCAGCTCTTCTGACTGTTATAAGATAGTTTAATTCCTGTTCAAGTTTTTCGTAACCTTCACGGGACATCTGCTTTTTTTCTGCCATAATGCACTCTCCTCAACATCAAAATTTATATGCTATTTTATTTTACTACAATAAGCGAATAATGTCAATAGAAAGACTTTATTTCGCGTTTCCCCGAAAAGTGTATGCGGGTGCTGTATTTATACTATTTTGTTTTTTATCACTTCAAGTGCTTTGCTTAACTGGACGTCTTCCCCGCCGTCGCCCGGTAAAACCTCGTAATCCGGCTTCAGTCCGATACCGTGATAGCATTCGGACTTTGTGGTTTTGTATTCCGCAACCGTCAGTACAACTGTACTTCCGTTGCTGAGTGAGAACGTATCCTGCATTATTCCCTTGCCGAATGAAGTCTCGCCCACCAGTTCGGCTCCCTTGAAATCACGCAGAGATGCCGCAAACAGTTCAGCGCCGCTTGCTGAATTGCCGTTCATAAGAACTGTCATCGGCATATCCGTTTCTTCGGCATCAGAGGTGACTATCGTCTCTTCCTTTCCGTCCTTGTAGATGGCAACTGCTATCTTTCCTTCCGGAAGCAGCGGATTGAGACATTTCTCAACGGCAGTTACGAGTCCGCCTCCGTTGTTTCTGACATCGAAAATGATTCCCTTCGCGCCTTTTCCCACACAGTCATCAAAGCAGCTCTTTACCTGTTCAGGAGTCTTGTCATTGAACTGGCTTATTTTTATGAGTCCGATGTTATCTATCATTTCGGAAGTTGCCGTAATTATATCGATCTTTTCACGTTTTACGTCA
>JAGDDO010000041.1 GCA_017848205.1 Oscillospiraceae bacterium
CCCTGGACAAGTCCGAAAAGGAGACCGATGCCGAGGGCTATCAGGATGGCCGTAAACACATTTCCGCCGTTGAAGTCAAGGTGAACCGCACAGCACATACATACGAGTGATGTGACAGCGCCTACTGAAATGTCAATACCGCCTGTGATCATTACAAGGCTCATTCCGCATGAGATTATGATAAGAGCGGCGTTTTCATTGAAAATATTTAAGAATGTCTGAGGCTTTGTGAAACCTCCGCCGAGCATTGTTACTGCACAGGAATACATTACCACGAATACTGCAATAGTAATTATAAGAAGCAAATTTGAATCAGTTAATCTCTTTTTCATTTAATTTGCCTCCTTTGCAGTGAAATTTTTCTTCAGATCAGCCAGCTTTTTGCGTACTACCGGTGCACTGAGGACAACGAGTATGATTACTACGATAGCCTTGTATGCCGGAAGGGCAGCTGAAGGAACTTCAAACTTGTAAAGTGTTATCGTGAGAAACTGGATAACATAAGCGCCTATTATTGAAGAGGAAATACTGAACTTACCGCCGCTGAGTGCGTTTCCGCCGAGGGCAACAGCAAGAATGGCATCCATTTCTATATCTTTTGCAATTACTGAATAGTTGATGGTTGAAAGACGGCTTACCTTGATAAATCCTGCAACTGCAACGCAGAAGCCGAGGATGACGTAAGTCAGGAACTTGATAAGCTGCGGGTTGATACCGTTAAGTCTTGAAGATTCTGCGTTTATACCAACTGCCTGAGTAAAGAGGGAAAGCTTTGTAAAACGCATTACAAGTGCGGTGACGATCATGAACAGCACCGCTATAAAGATCGGAGACGGTACCGGTATTCCAGGGAAGAAGTTTCCGAAGTAACCGAACCGAGGTTCAGAAATGATCGGGAGCTGGTTGTTGTTGATCCATGCAGCGATGGAACGTCCGGCTGTAAAGAGTATGAGTGTTGCTACCATCGGCTGAAGCTTGAAGTAGGCAACAAGTACACCGTTGAATGCGCCGAAGAGCATTGCAACTACACAGCAGACAAGGAATGCTACGATAATAGGAGCGTGCAGATGATCCGGTCTTGCATCCGTTCCGCACAGAACTCTGAGCACTACGCTTCCTGCGAGGGCTATTGCAGCACCTACGGAGATATCCTGTCCGCCTGAAGCTGATGTAACAAGTGTCATACCAATCGAAAGAATGACAAGTTCGGATGCGTTGTCGAGTATTGTGATAAGATTTCCTTTAAGTACAGGATATCCGAGACTGCTTGTACCCAGTTCCACTCTGAAGAAGGACGGGTCTGCGATGAGATTGAAGAGCATCAGAACGAGCAGAGCAGCAATAGGGATAAAGATCTGTTTCTTGATGATCTTTAAAAAGAAGTTCTGATCCTTTGATAAACTGTTTTGTGCCATTACTTCTTTTCACCTCCGGCAATTGTGGACATTATCTTTGTCTGTGTCAGATCCCCGCCTGTAAGCTCGCCGACAACATGCCTGTCACGCATTACGATCAGTCGTTTGCATACGTGAAGCATTTCGTCTATTTCAGATGAAATGAAGGTAACGCTTTTTCCTTCCGAAGCGAGTTTGAGTACAAGTTTCTGAATCTCAAGCTTTGTACCTACGTCGATTCCTCGTGTAGGTTCATCGAGAATGAGATATACCGGATTTGTGAGAAGCCATCTGGCGAGAATGCACTTCTGCTGGTTGCCGCCCGAAAGCGATTTTATCGGTGTTTCGGCAGATGCGGTCTTGATGCCGAGGAGCTTTATGTATTCATCGGCAAATTTTTCGGCATCGGCTTTTGAAATAGGTCTGAACATTCCCTTCATTACCTGAAGAGCAAGAATAATGTTATCCTTTACAGAAAGATCACCTATTATACCGTCGTGCTTTCTGTCTTCCGGAAGATAGCCGATACCCTGTTTCATGGCATCGATAGGTTTCTTTATCTTAACCTCTTTGCCGTCCATCATTACTCTTCCGCCGGTTACCTTGTCAGCACCGTAAATGGCACGTACCGACTCGCTTCGGCCTGAACCGAGAAGTCCTGTAAATCCGTTTACTTCGCCTTTCCTGATTGTAAAGTCGTAAGGGTTTACACCGGCTGCACTTGAAAGCCCCGCAGCTTCGAATACAGGTTCGCTGCGTCTGTCAATTGTATCAGCTATTTCTTCCTGTTTGATATCTTCAAAGCTGTCGAGTTCCTTGCCCATCATTTTTGATACAAGCTGAACTCTCGGGAGTTCGCTTATAAGATAGTCACCGACAAAAGTTCCGTCTCTGAGTACGGTAATGCGGTCACATACTGAGTATACCTGGTCAAGGAAGTGAGTTACGAATATGATTCCTACGCCGCGGGCTTTAAGATCAGTCATGAGCTTGAAGAGCTTTTCAACCTCGCGTTCGTCAAGAGAAGAAGTTGGTTCGTCGAGAATAAGAACTTTACAGTCCATGTCCACCGCACGTGCAATGGCAACCATCTGCTGGACTGCAATTGAACAGTCACTCAGCTGCTGGGTAGGGGAGGCAGGTATCTGAAGTGAGTCGAGAAGCTGTTTTGCTCCGGCGTTCATCTTTTTCCAGTTGGTCGTCATTTCATTTGTACGTCCGATGTACATGTTTTCGGCAACCGTCAGGTTTGGACAAAGTGTGATCTCCTGATAAACTGTACTGATACCTGATTTCTGAGCGTCCTGAGTTGAGTTTATGGTCACAGGTGCACCATCCATGTAAATGGATCCGGCGTCTTTCTGGTAAACACCCGTGAGAACTTTGATGAGAGTTGATTTTCCGGCACCGTTTTCACCCATAAGAGCGTGGATCTCGCCTTTGTGCAGAGTGAACTGTACATTTGACAGAGCCTTTACTCCGGGGAATTCCTTGCAGATGCCTTCGAGCCGTAAAATAACGTCATCCTGCATGATATCGCCTCCGTTATCATTATTTTATTAAGCTGAAAAACAGCACTAAAGCATCCCTATATAATAAAAAATATAAATATTTTACTTAAATAATCGCAAAATTCTCAAAAAAAACGCGTCCCGGAAACAAGGATGATTATTATCCATATATTCAGAGCCGCGCTTTTTATATATGATTTTAAGAAGACTTTATGATCGCGATATCATCAGATTCCGTACTGGTCAACATCAGCCTGTGTGATTGTTTCAGCATCGAAGCCCTTTTCTTCCATGATTACGACCTTATTGGCAGGAGCCTTGCCGTTTTCAAGGTTCTTGATGATCTCGTCGATGTAGGAAGCCTGGAAAGGATTGCACTGTCCGTCGTAGTTCCAGTTCTTCTTAAGGAGTTCTTCGAGAGCCCACATGTTGCAGTCAAAGCCCATTACGATAACATCCTGACCTACACCGTGCTTGATGTTTGCCTTGTCAAGAGCAGCAACAGCGCCCTTGGCCATGTCGTCGTTTTCAGCGTAGATTACGTTGAACTTTGTGCCTGCGTCGATAACTGACTGAACGATCTGCTGAGCTGTTTCAGCGCTCCATTCAGCTGTCTGCTGTGTTACGATGTTCCAGTTAGCTTCAGCCTGTGCCTTCTTGTCAAGAGCACCTGTACGTCCGATCTGTGCTGAAGAACCTACAACACCCTGAATGTGTACAATGTTGTATTCGTCGAGTTTCTGTGAAGCCAGCCAGTTTACAGCTGTTTCACCTTCCTTGGCCATATCTGAAACGATGGAAGCTTCGTAGAGGCTTTCATCAGCATCGATCGTACGGTCGAAAAGGATTACCTTGATTCCCTGAGTCTGTGCATCCTTAAGAACGCTGTCCCAGCCGGATGTACCTGCTGCTGAAATGAGAAGGTAGTCAACTTCGTCCTGAATGTATTTCTGAGCTGCAGCGATCTGTTCCTCGTTCTTGAGGCTGTATGCAAACTGAGCTTCGTAGCCGTTCTCTTCAGTGAACATAGCCTTCATGTCTTTGTCGTTAGCGTTTCTGTAACCTGATTCATTAGGGTCGTTGTTGATGATGCCGACTTTAATAAGACTTCCTGAAGAAGTGCTGTCAGCGTTTGTGTTTCCGTCAGAAGCAGAGTTTTCAGCAGGCTTGTCCTGTGCATCAGAACCTGCGCCTGAACCGGAGTTCGTAGGACCGCATCCTGTGAATGCAGCAAGTCCGAGTGTTAAGCTGAATAAGATAGCTAAAGTCTTTTTGATTTTCATGTTTTTCCTCCTGATCTCTTACAATTAAAGAAATTGAAATAAATTTTTAGACCTTGCGATGAGAATACTGTCATCAATTACACATACAAATTTTTGCTTCTGAACATATCTCATCAGGTTGATTATATTGTAACATAATACATAATATGATTTCAAGGACTAAATTAGATAGAATATTGCGAAAACTGTTGTGCAGTATTGCCAAATTGTATGCGAAAATTAGTACTTATGTCTTAAAAATGCGTACATGTTATTGACAAACATCGATTTTAGATGTATTATATTTGTATAAGAACACGTTACAATCTAATAAGGAGTTGTATGCAATTTGAAAAAGTACGAAATGCTTTCAGCAGAACTCAAAGAAGGCATTCGTTCCGGAAAGTATCCTGAGGGAAAAAGTCTTCCTACCGAGGAGGAGCTTTCAGCAAAGTACAGCATGAGCCGCCAGACTGTACGAAAAGCACTTCAGATACTTGTGAACGAAGACCTTATCGTGAAAAGACAGGGAAGCGGTTCTGTGGTAAAGGGTAAGGGCTCAAATCCGCGCAGTCACATTATAGCTGTTATCGCTACCTATATTGATGACTATATATTCCCCGGTCAGTTACGTGCTGTTGAATCAGTTCTTTCAGCCAACGGCTATACACCTGTCCTTGCAGCTACAGGGAACAGGGTCTACAGTGAAAGAACCATTCTTGAAGACCTTCTTAACAAACCTATCGACGGTTTCCTTATAGAAGGTACAAAAACAGCGATGCCTAACCCGAATTTTGATTTGTACGCAAGATTATTCAAACGTCGTATTCCTGTTGTATTTTTTAACAGCTATTATCCTGAACTTCAGGGAACGATTTCAGTATGTGCTGACAACAGAAGCGGCGGATATGAACTGGTCAACTACCTGCTCGGCAAGGGACATGAACGTATCGCAGGTTTTTTCAAGAGCGATGATATTCAGGGTCACCAGCGTTATTTGGGCTACATTTCAGCCCTTCGTGATGCAGGCAGACTTGTGGGAGATGAAAAGGTCATCTGGTATACCACAGAATCAAAGGAACAGATGCTTTCCGATGCAGAAGCTATCCTTTCACGTATCGGTGACTCCACAGCAGTTGTATGTTATAACGACGACATTGCCATCCGCCTTATAAGAACACTTACACAGTGCGGAAAACGCGTACCTGAAGACATTGCGGTCGCAAGTTTTGACAACAGTAATTTCAGTGAAATATCACCTGTACGTATTACTTCAATGTCATACGATGACAGAAACATAGGCTCTATTGCGGCTAATAAGCTTATAGACATTCTCAACGGGAAGAAGGTACATTCGGAATCAGTTCCGTGGACTCTCGCTGAAAAGGAAAGTACCTGATAAAATCATATTCCTCTGCATATCAGCAATTCACGTTTTGCTGAATGTACGGATAATATTAAAAAATAATGTGTAAAGTTTTATGAAAATCTGTTCGTAAAACAAAACAGTCTCTGACCGTAACTGACGGCAGAGACTGTTTTTCTTTTATACGGGAGAAATAATTAAGGAAACACTGTTTAAAAAGTACAGCCTCCGGCCATCATGGCGGGAGGCTGTATTTTCTGATATGGATATAACAGTTTGATTTATTATACCGTGCAGGTGTTCATATTATTTCATGAGTGCCTGCTTTAAGAGACAGAAGTCAATGATTGTGATCTTTCCGTCTGAATCGAAGTCAGCAGCAGAAGAATCTTCAACAGATGTCTTTGCACCGAGCATGTAGCTGCGGAGTGCTACAAGATCAGCTGTATTGCATGCACCGTCAGCGTTGACATCGCCCTTTACAGCATAAGCTTCAGCAAGAGGGAGCTTTTCAACGTCTACAGCACGGATAATGATGTAGTTTACATTGATAGCCTTGTCAGCTGATGTGATGCTTAAGTTTAGTGTTCCGTCTGTAACTGTAACATTACCTTTTGAAGCAGTACTTCCGTCTGTTGCACACTTTTCAGCAACTGCGGTCTTTGTGCCTGCTGCATCTACCTGATATACAGAAGGTGAGGTCGAGCATGACCACGGATCGCTGAAGCACATTTCAACAGAGTACTTGCCGTTCGGAAGATCGAAACGGTAGTCAAGGTGACGGTTTATGTTGTTTTCGTACTGGTTCTTTGTGTAACGGAATGATGCTGTTTTTGCTCTTCCGTCCTGTGTGTTTCTTTCGTCACACCATGTATTTGCTGTGTAAAGGCCCTTGCTGTTCTTGCTTCCGTCGTACTGGTCAGAAGCATCATCAACGAGGCCCCATTTCATGCCTGTTACCTGGTCAGGTCCGTAAAGCTGTTCTGTAAGTGAGTTGTAGTAACCGAATTTGTCACCGTTTGATGCGGTTCTTGTATTGTGGTCACCGCAGTCAACGAAGTAAGCTATCGAGCTGTCGATCTGATAGTCAGGTTTTACAGCCTTTGTGTAGATGAAGTCACATACTCTTGCAGAATCAGCGGTTGATCCTGATGAGAATCCGATGTCGATTACGTCATATGTAGTGCCGTTTGCGTCTATGTTCTTTACGCAGTCCTTGAGTACATAGTCAGGAATGATGTAGCTTACATTGTACACATCTTCGTTTCCTGAGTAATCAAGCTTGCCCTGGAAGAGTATTCTGTCACCGGCAGTGATCACGATCGGCTTGCCGTTGTCAGCTTTTCTGAATGTTACCTGAAGAAGTGTATAAGCAGCATCCTTGTCAACAGCCATCTGGTATTTGAAATGACCGCCCTTTGTTGCGTAACGGTATGTACTGTCGTCTGTTACGCTTACTGAATTCTGTTCGTCCATTGCATGGAGTTCGTCGTTTTCATACTGGCCGTAACCAGGCTGAACTGTATCAATTACAGTTTCCTTTGAGCGCGGGATCTCTTCTTCAACAGCATTGCCTGATGCCTTGAATATCCAGTAGATACCGTAGCGCTGCTTGTACTGCAGATAGTGAGGTGTGAATGTAAGTGAAGTGTCAGCACCTGTAAGTGTGAACTTGAGTGAGTTGGCATCCTTCTTCATATAGTCATTGATCTTGTACATATATGTGGAAAGAGTACCGCTTGAATCCTTGAGGTTGATCGTTTTTGTCGGTGTTACTGCATCGGCAGGAATTGAAACGTTCATACCTGTTGTACCCTGCTTCATGTTTGAAGTACCGAGTTCAGCGCTGAGAACTACAGGACCGTACTTGAAAGCATATGATGACGGGTTGTCAGGAAGAGCGTAAGCCTTTACTGCAAGCGGAATAGTAAGTTCAATTGTATCGCCTGAGCTGAAATCGCCGGAAACAATTGCGTAGTCATTTTCAGTCTTGTAGTTGTATTTGCTGCCGTTGACTGAAACAGTCATATTGTCAGCCTGCCAGTCAGGAATACGGAAACGGAATTCAAGTGATCCGGAACCGTCGATTGTGAACTTTGTTGTGTTTCCGTTCGGAATGGTGCTTTCCTGAGTAACCTTCACGTTCTTGTCTGCCCAGTTCACAACTGAACTCTGGTAGTAGTTTACGTAAAGAGTGTTATCCTTGTGCATGTAGATCGTGTCGCCGAGTTTTGTGAAACTTTCCATACCGCTTCCTGTACAGCACCAGAAGTGATTGAATTCTGATGAATATACCTTGAAGTAACCTGTAGCCATCGGCTGGAAGTATGTTGTCATACCTGTTTCAGGGTTCTGTGACGAGAGGATCGAGTTGTAATATGTATTCTCATAGAAATCCATGTACTTCTTTTCGCCTGTGATCTTGAAGAGTTCACGGCTGAGTTTGAGCATGTTGTATGAGTTACATGTTTCACAGTTACAGTTTGTTCTTTCGGCATCAAGAATGTCGTCCTTGCCGAAGTGCTCCCATTCACTGTTACCCCCTGTGATGTATGTATGGTGAGTTACTACCATATCCCAGAATGCCTCAGCATACTGCAGATATTTTGAAGCATCGACTTTCTGACCGTTTATTGTCTTGCCGTCAACTGCGATGTATCTCTTGAGAGCGCCGAGGAACTTAGGAATAGTTGTGTTTGCGTGTCTTCCGTTGAGGACATCGGTTCCGCCCTTGAGAACTTTTTCGTGAAGTGCAGTTTCATCAAAGTAGTGAGCTGCAACGGCATGATTGTCTTTTCCGGTTATGAGATAAAGCTCATAAAGACAGTCGTTCATTCCGCCGTATTCAACTGAAAGTACCTTGTTGTGTGTCTGGTCGCTCCATTTTGAAGCACGGTTGTAGCACCAGTCACCGAGTGATGAACCAACATCCTTGGCAGGTTCATAACCCATAAGATTGTAAACATCAACTATACCTGCAATGAGTTTGTGCATTGTATACCACGGAACCCATGCTTCGTTGATGATGTTTGTTTTACCGTTTTCAACATTATCGAACTGCTGTTCAACATTTCCGCGGTTTTTGATGTTTGCTGCCCAGAGGAATCCCGGTTTGCCCTTTGAATTCTGCTGACATACTTTCATTCCGTCGATAAGATCCTTTGCTTTCTTGTACAAAGCATCTTTCTGTTCGGAAGTTGTCAGAGGATTGGCATAAGCCTGGGCAATAGCTGTCAGGTAATGTCCAACAGTGTGTCCTCCGATAAGTGAGTTTTCCCATCCGCCATATCTTGTTGCGCCGTTTGTCGAAATACCTGCATTGTCACGGAAACCGGCAAGCAGTTTTCCTGTGTCAAATGAAAGCAGGTATTTGATCTCTTTCGAGTAGGCATTGACCGTGTACGGGTCTGTCATTTTAACATCGTTCAGAGAAAAACTCTCGATGTTAGGCGCAGCCGCATATACACTGGCCGGTTCACTGCTTTTCGGAAACGATATACACGTTGCTGCCATCATTCCTGAAACGACTAATGACAGAACACGCTTCCATTTCTTTGTACACTTCATAGGTATACAATCCCTCCTGTGATTTGTCTATGGTACAAATTTTGTCTTTTAATTTGTACCACCGCACAAGGCGTGTTTAACTTTACAATAATAGTATATCTTAAAATACTTAAAAAGTCAATCAAAAATAGAAATATATTTATGATATTTGACGAAGATTGTATTTGTACACTTATTATTGTATTGGATTTGTATACATTTATTACTTTACTGATGCTGTTAAGAAGGGGTATGGTATTGACGCTGAAAGGCATAAATGCTATAATTGAATATAGTTAGAAATTGCTAACCACGATGGATGAAAGGAACTGATATGGAACAGTATAATGTTACAGGTATGAGCTGTGCTGCCTGCAGTACAAGGGTCGAAAAAGCGGTATCTTCTGTGCCGGGAGTGACAAGCTGTGCTGTAAGTCTGCTTACCAATTCCATGGGAGTAGAGGGAACGGCTTCGGAAAGTGATATTATAAAAGCTGTTGAAAATGCCGGTTACGGAGCTTCAAAAAAAGGTGCTTCGGTAACAGTAAACACGAATGATGATGATCTCCTGAAAGATACGGAAACTCCGAAACTGAAAAAAAGACTTATAAGTTCGGGTATCTTTCTTATTATACTTATGTATTTTTCAATGGGTCATATGATGTGGAATTTTCCTGCTCCAGCCGCTTTTGACAATCACGTTTTCCTTGGAGTGTTCGAAATGCTCCTTGCTATAATTATTATGATGATCAATTCAAAGTTTTTTGAAAGCGGCATAAAGTCACTTCTGCACGGCTCTCCGAATATGGATACGCTTGTGGCGCTTGGATCAGGTACATCTTTCGGGTATTCGCTTTTTGAACTTTTTGTCATGATCCTTGCGCAGGGAAACAGTGATCACGAAACAGTAATGAAGTACGGAATGAATCTGTACTTTGAATCCGCTGCTATGATACCTACCCTTATAACAGTGGGAAAACTGCTTGAAGCGATATCAAAAGGACGCACGACAGATGCGCTTAAGGGACTTATAAAACTTCGCCCTGTAACAGCCGTGCTTTATGAAAACGGCACGGAGAGGGAAGTCGGAATTTCCGAAGTAAAGCCGGGAGATATTTTTGCGGTAAAGCCCGGTGAAAGTATCCCTGCCGACGGTGTTGTTGTATTCGGTTCATCCTCAGTTGATGAATCAGCCCTTACCGGTGAAAGCATTCCGGTGGATAAGGAGGAAGGTTCTCCGGTTTCAGCGGCGACTATCAACACTTCAGGCTATATTCGCTGCAGAGCCACAAGAGTAGGTGAGGATACGACGCTTTCGCAGATAATAAAGACAGTTTCTGATGCGGCCGCTACAAAAGCTCCTATTGCACGAACAGCAGACAGGGTATCGGGAATATTTGTACCTGCTGTTATCGGTCTGGCTGTCCTTACATTCGCCGGATGGCTTTTAGCAGGTAAAGAAGCCGGTTTTGCTATTGCCAGAGCTATTTCAGTTCTGGTCATCAGCTGTCCGTGTGCTCTTGGACTTGCTACGCCGGTTGCAATCATGGTGGGCAGCGGCGTCGGTGCGAAGAATGGTATACTGTATAAAACGGCGGTTTCTCTTGAATCAGCAGGACGTACCGGAATAGTGGCACTTGACAAGACGGGTACTGTTACAGAAGGCAAACCGAAGGTTACTGACATAGTTCCGCATAATATATCAGAAAATGAACTTCTCATACTTGCTGCATCTCTTGAAGCAAAAAGTGAACATCCGCTTGCGAAGGCTGTAACGGAACGTGCGGAAGGATTTATTGTTACTGAAGTTACTGACTTTAAAGCACTTCCGGGAAACGGACTTACGGCCAAGCTTGAAGGGAACACGCTTACCGGCGGAAGTCTGAAATTCATTTCCGGAAAGGTGAAACTGCCCCCTGATGTGCATGAAAAAGCTGATGCTCTTGCTTCAGAAGGAAAGACACCTCTTCTGTTTGTACGGAACAGTGAATATATCGGACTTATAGCGGTAGCTGATACTATAAAGGAAGATTCTGCAAAGGCGATAAGTGAACTTAAGGGTATGGGTATAAGTGTTGTGATGATAACCGGAGACAATGAACGCACTGCAGCAGCAATAGGTGCCGAGGCAGGAGTTGATGATGTTGTTGCCGGAGTCCTTCCTGACGGTAAATCAAGATGTATAGATATCCTTAAAAA
>JAGDDO010000403.1 GCA_017848205.1 Oscillospiraceae bacterium
CAGCGGAAACTGATTGTCTGTGTTGGTAATCGGACAGACAATAGCTAACTTTGCGTATGTATTAAAAGTGTCATTACTGACTACCAGCGCAGGACGATACCCTGCCTGCTCATGTCCTCGCTGGGGATTAAGATTTACTTTAATAATGTCGCCCTGATTCACCATACTTCTCCTCCCGCAGGATCACCCCAGTCTATTTCTTCAGGAACATAATTTCCGTTGTATCCGTCAAAAAGTTCATCTATGGTTTTTCTCTTTTTTGGTTCTGCCTGTTCGATAATAATTTTATTATCCTGAGCGATTATAACTATTTTTTCGTTACTCGACCATTTTAAAAGATCAAGCATATGCTTCGGCAAACGAATACCCTGACTGTTGCCCCATTTCTGAATAGTTGTTGTCATAATGATCACTCCTTTTATCTTATCCGCGCGCCTTCGTATATACATAGTATATACTAAAAATACTGTTTTGTCAAGTCATAATAAATCAGTGTTTCATCTCAAAGAAGAAATAAGCTTCAGGATGATCTTTACAGGATAATAAAATAGTATATTATTTTAACACGCAGCTCTTAAAAGTTGTTTGCTATTTTTTATACAATAATCAGATATTGCTATAAAGAGAAAACGTTTTCCATCCGGATTTATATGACATATTTGTACTCGCTTTTTCAAAGTTAAAATGTATGTACGACGTGAATACTTTGTTTACTTCATATCATAATATAAGCACAGCAACATTGTATTATAATTACTGTCTTATACATTTGAGAGTAATCTGACCACAATATAAAGAAAAATTTATGAAGTCTGATAATAATTTTAATTTCGAAAACCCTTGAATCAGAGATAATAAAATGATATAATTTATTCAGACAATTTTTTAATTTATTTATTCAAAACGTTACTTTGCACATTTTTTCTTCATACACACTCAAATCTCATGATAAAGTTTCTTAAAAAAATTGTCGTTAAGATGATATTCGGGAACATTTACACTATTTATCTATGATTGATTTTGAGGAGTTTATGATGAAAAGATTCAGTAAAGTATTTGCAGCATTGCTGTCAGCGCAGCTTACACTTTCGGTAAGCAGTGCGCTTCCGGTAAATGCTTCCTACCCTTCCGACTATTATTATGACCCGGATGATGTGAACAGCGTTCCTGCGCTTTCAGTCAGAGAATACGATGAATTGTGCGCAGAAATGGAGTTTTCCGGAGATATGGCTTATGCATCATCCGCAAAACTGCCGGAAAGCGTAGACCTGAGTGAAAGCCCGTTCTTCCCGCCTATAGGGGAACAGGGCGGACTGGGAAGCTGCAGTGCCTGGGCTACCACATACTATCAGTTCACTTATGAAATGCATAAGATAAACTGCATAAACAGCACCAGAAAGAACTCGTATTCACCAAGCTGGACATGGAATTTCAGCAATCACAACCTCAATGAAGGTATTTCCATACAGACTGCTTACCGCACACTCAGTCTCCTGGGTGCTGAAACAATGAGCGAAATGCCTTATGACCGTATGGATTACAACTACAGATGGTCCGACAACGAGGAAGCAATGCGGAATGCGCTTAAGTACAGGGTGAAGAACGTAAACATTTTCGGTATAAGCGGTACAGGAACAGTAGTATCAAACAGTATCGACTCTGACCTTGATACTATAAAATCAGTTCTTGCAAACGAAAAGGTTGTAGTTGCATCAATGAACAACCGCAGCTACAGCGATTCAATGAAACATATTATCGTGCGCGGCAACGACAGCGGCTCGAAAGCCGGAACACACGCAGTTGCAATAGTTGGCTACGACGATAATTTTACTTACGACATAAACCACGACGGTGACATAGAGCCTTTTGAAAGGGGCGCACTGAAAATAGCCGATTCAGCAGGTACGTTCTGGGGATATGACGGATACATGTATGTCATGTACGACGCACTTAACGGAAAAAGTGCTGCTTCAGACGACTGGGAAGCTGATGAAAAATACGAAAGAAAAGCAATATTCAATGTAATGCCTACTGACGAAGAAAACGACGAGGGTTATAATATCTTCTACTGCATCGACGTTGAAAACCGTGAGGTCAATATGATCGGTGCAGTAGAGATAAACACAGACCGGAGAGAAAACATGTTCCTTTCGGTCCAGCACAAAAACAGACTCGCCTCCGATCACTATACACAGATCTTTCCGGTAACTGACGTTTATGACTACGTGGGTTCATTCATACCTTACAGCGGAAAGCTTCTGCTTGACTTCAGCAACTGCTTCAATTCTGATGATCCTTACCTTCCGCAGTTCTATGCTTCAAACCATGAATGGTTTATAAAACTCGGAAGCGACCAGAAGGGATTTAATGCAGAAAGCTGGGTGGAAAACGGAAAGGTTTCCTGCACACTCATGGATTCCGAAGGAAACATGATAACTGAATTCGGAAAAGTAAATGTAAGATCAGGCGACAATGAGATCGTACTGAGCACAGTCATCGACCAGAAGCCGGGTGACATCAATTTCGACGGAACTGTAAACTCACTTGACTACGTTTCCATCCATCAGTACACCAAAGGCATGATACGTTTTTCAAACGTTCAGAAACGCGTAGCTGATATGGATTCAGACGGTGACGTGGACGAAGATGACAAGCAGGCTGTACTCGCACAGTATCTGCGCTGATTTCAGGGTTAATGGCAAACCCTGAAAAAAATAGCCGGTACATACGGTACCGGAAAAACACTGGTTCTTATGTTTATTATATAAGGGTTTTCCTAAACTGAATAAATTACAGTGGCCGTTCCTATCATCTCACGGTCACAAAAATAAAGTGAAAGTCTTTTATTATGACTTTCACTTTATTTTTTTATCTTCTTGCGTTTGCAAGCATGAGTTTTATTCTGTTTTCCTGGTTTACCTTTGTGGCACCCGGGTCATAGTCTATGGCAACAATGTTTGCATTCGGGAAGCCCTGCTTTATAACTCGTGCCATACCCTTTGCAACAATGTGGTTAGGCAGGCATCCGAACGGCTGGGTACATATAATGTTTTCAGTACCGGAAGATGCAAGAGCCGCCATTTCAGCAGGAATGAGCCAGCCTTCGCCCATTTTTACGCCCTGATGGATGTACTTGTCGCACTCGCTTCTCAAGTGTTCAAAGTCGTGCGGAGGCTCGAATACTCCGTGCTTCTTTATTATGTTTATCATCTGCTTCTGCTTTGCATAAATAACGTCATATCCGATTTTGAAAGCAAATGTTGTCTTGTTCTTGAATCCGTAGATCTTACCGTCATTTACGTTGTTTATAGCACAGTAGAGGACGAAGTCAACCAGTGACGGAACAACAGGTTCACATCCTTCGCTGAGCAGAAAATCTTCAAGATGGTTGTTTGCAAGCGGTGAATATTTTACGTAGATCTCGCCGACAATGCCGACCTTTATCTTCTTCTGCTTGCTGCGTTTTATCTTTGCGAAGTCGTCAAGGATCATCTTGTAGTTCTTAGCAGTGCCGAAAAACTGATTTTTCGAGAACTTTTCCTCGAGTATTTTCTCCCACTTGTTGAGTACCTTTTCCGATTCACCCGGAACGAGTTCGTACGGACGGCACTGATTGTAGAGGAGCATGAGTATGTCACCGTAGAGAACGGCGTACAGAAGTTTCATTATTACAGGAACGGTGAGCTTAAAGCCGCCTTCCTTTTCAAGTCCGCTGAAGTTGAGTGAAATTACCGGCACCTGCGGATA
>JAGDDO010000404.1 GCA_017848205.1 Oscillospiraceae bacterium
CTCTTATCATTGCTATTTACCTCACTATTATTATTCGGCTATTATTCGGCGAAAACCAGTGCCTTAAAGGCATCACCGCGTTCCTCACAGTTTTTGAAATCATTATAGCTTGCAGCAGCAGGGGACATAACGCATGATTTGCCCTTTGCAGTAAGTTCCTTTGCAAGCTTTACAGCACCATCAAGCTTTTCAGTGACATGAAGCTTTGAAAGGAAAGCTTCATCAGTATGCTTTGCTCTGATCTCTTTACTGATCCTCTTTCCGGTATCTGACATGAGAATAATGTTAGACACACTGCATGACGAAAGAAAATCTGTGAGTTCAGTATAGTCGATTCCACGGTCCATACCGCCTATGATCAGTGTATCCACATCCTTAAGGCTCTTTACTGCCTGAATCGCAGCAGCACAGATCGTGGAAATGGAATCGTCGTAATACTTTACTTCATTTACCGTACCGATATATTCAAGTCTGTGCGGAAGAGGGGAGTAAGTGCATACACTTTTCATAATTGCATCAATGCTCAGTCCGCACATACGGCATACAGCATAGGCAACTGCTACGTTGTAACAGTTATGAGTACCTGCAAGTTTCATTTCTCCGACAGGAATGTTTATTGTCTCGCCGTTATATGAAATAATGTTTGACGGAACAAATATGTCTGCCATTCTGTTTTTCTGGGAAACAGTGATTATTTCAGCTGCGCAGTCAGCCTTTTTAGGCTTGATGTCAGCATTGCAGAAAAGCCTGTCACCGGCCTTCTGATGCTTATAGATATTCTGCTTTGCTTCAGCATACTTTTCAAATGAACCGTAGTGGTCAAGATGTTCTTCAAAAAGATTGAGGAACACGGCTACTGACGGAGAAAATCTGATATTTTCAAGCTGATGGCATGAAAGTTCGAAAACGACCTTAGTGTCATCTTTTATATTATCGATAACGTCAAAACACGGAATGCCGATATTTCCGGTAAGCACAGCATCCACACCGTTTTCGGACAGTATATGATGAATAAGTGTGGTAGTAGTGCTCTTTCCCTTGGTACCGGTAATACCGATAACCTTTGAAGCATATTTCTCGAGAAAGATTTCAGTCTGTGATGTTATTTTACATGTGTACGAAGCAAGGTCATTCTTAAGAACAACTCCCGGACTTTTAAAGACAATGTCGTAGTCATTAAGAGTATCCTGATACTGTTCACCTGAGATGATCTTAACGGCGTCAGGAAGTTCATCCTTTATCTGATTCTGGTCGGCAATAGTAACAGAAGCAAAACCGCCTGCTTCGCAGAGCCTTTTGTAAGTAGACTTTCCCTCACGGCCAAAACCGAGAATAAGAACATTTTTACCTTCTGTGTACTGCTTTAATAAGTTTAACATTTTTTAAATCCCCCTGTGCTTAAAAGCATTTATTCCTGACGATCGCCGCAAATTCTTCAGGCAGACCGTTTTCATTGTTGTAGTATGTGTAAAGCGGGTTCTCCTTGACGGAAAACTCTTTAAAAAGATCAGTTTTTTTATAGAACTCAAACAGATACGGAAGTTTCATGTTTTCTCTTTCCATATTGCTTATCGCCTGAACGATAGAAAAGTTGATCTCTTCCCGGCTTCCGACACATTCAAACGGCTTTTCATCAGCCATACCGATAAGTCCTTTAAACATATCCAGCATATCTTCACGGTCTGTCATATCATTTCCAAGGATCTCACAGAGTTCCTCATGAGCTATAAACGGTGAAAGAATAAGAAAAACAAAAAGACACTTTGAACAGTTTCCGCACCAGGAATCCGTTTTGCTTCCTGCATTGCAGCTTCTGAAAAGCTTATGGAACTTTTTCAGGCCGGCAAAATGCTTAGCAATCTGGAATTCACTGAGAGGTCTTAAAAGACTGAAGTAGTAAACCCCTGATCCGATGTATTTCTTTTCATATGTGACAAAATCATTTTCAAACTGATAGCTTTTTGAATACTGATGATTAACGTCAGAATCCTTTACCGTGCTCTCATTTGCACTTGCTTCGTTTGAAAGAACAACATACTTTCTTCCGTTAATGTAAGCAGCAATAACTGCTGAAAATGCAACTATAGCTGAAAACGGAGTATGACCGTTCAGAAATCCTTCGGAATTGAGCCTGATCATGTTCTGGTCAAGAGTTCTGCGTGACAGTATTATATCATCATCAGAAAAACCGGCAGCATATGCTTCCTTATAAATAGATTCCCTGCGGTTGATAAGATAGCAGGAACTGTTTTCGCGCATACTGCTTAAAAGATCAAGAGTTACGATGGAATCCTTGCCTCCGCCGACAGGAATAAGACAGCCGCTAAGTGAACGTTCTTCTGAGGATCCGGTGACTTCACTTCCGGAAGAAGTTATAGTCATAAACGACTCAAAATCTGCATCAATACCGTTTCTGTAGAAAAACTCGCCAAGTCCGTTAAAATACTGGCGTTTCCACCATACTTTCTGTTCCTCGTCCAGAGTTCCGCAGAGAACGGTAACGGAAGGAGAGCAGGTGATCTTCCAGTAGCTTACGAGTTCGACCATTCCTAGAGAGAAAACAAGCTTTCTCAGAACAGCGCTGTCTGTAATGTTTTCACCTGCAGGCTTCTTTATTTTCCACTCAGGTGAAAACTCCGAAAGTCCCTTGATTTCGAAATTATACTTTATATATATTTCATCAGTATTTTCACTTAGTTCAAAGTTTTTATAAATGAATTCAGGAAATTCTGAACGAAACTGTTCATATTTTGACATCAGTTGCACCTCTGTTATAATTTTTATGATCACCGCGTGAGAAAGACATTTCATAGCCTGCCGACCTTATACGGTTTTTCAGACAGTTAAGGCATTCGGCAGCCTCCTCACCGGTACATATCTTATTCTCATAAAGGCTGTATTTTTTCCGGACACTTACAGGAGAGAGATTCGGCATAACAACATTGGCACCAGCTTTAAGTCCGCGTTCCCGGCCGTCCGGAAGAAGAGTGCCGAGTGCAGTCGTTGCAGGGAGAAGAACTTCAGGAAACATAAGTCTTAGAATCGCAAGAAGTCTCAGTGTCAGTGAAACGCTTCCGTCAGGTCTGTCAGCAAAAGGAGTACCGCTGTGATGAATAAACGGACCTATGCCTATCATTTCAGGTTTAAGTTCTTCAAGAAAACGAATGTCAGTTACAAGGTTTTCAGTAGTCTGAAAAGGGGAGCCGACCATAAATCCGGCACCAGTCTGAAACCTGAGCGATTTAAGATCATAAAGACATTTTTTTCTTTTATTAAGATCCATTCCGGCAGGATGAAGTTTACGGTAATGGTCTTTATCTGCTGTTTCGTGTCTGAGAAGATAGCGGTCCGCACCAGCCTTTCTGTAAGCAGCATAGCTTTCACGTGACTTCTCACCAAGTGAAAGAGTTACAGCGCATTCAGGAAATTCTGATTTTATCCGGCTTACCAGTGAACAGATGATATCATCATTAAACGCGTCATCTTCACCGCCCTGAAGAACAAATGTCCTGAAACCCAGTTCATGACCTTTCCTGCAGCAGGAAAGGATCTCATCCGGAGTTAGTCTGTATCTTTCAGCATCTCTGTTACCGGCTCTTATACCACAGTAAAAACAGTTGTTTCTGCAGTAACTGCTTATCTCGATAAGCCCTCTGATGAATACTTCATTACCGTAGACCTTCCGCCTTACAGTATCAGCTTTCTCAAAAAGAAGGCTGTCATTTTCATCGCAGGAAATAAGAAGAGACAGTTCATCGTCAGACACAGATCTGCCGTAAAAAAGCCTGTTAATTATATCTGTCATCAATACCTGACCTTTATTATACAGTGAACTTCAAAATGTTCACTTTAATTTAGCAAGTCTATATGTCCGAATACAGGTAAACAGAGTATTACGGCATATATTATCCGGAACGGAAATTAACAACCTGATGTGTTTTTTCCTTGCTCCGGCGCTGTTTATTATTATAACATGAAAAGAGAATTATTTCAATGATCGCAGGTTATAAAAGATTTGTGCATAATATAACAAAATGTTATTTTTACGTCGCGAACTTACCGCGATTAATGAACACAATGCACAATTTAGATGTCTGTCAGTTGTTAAATTCATACCACTAAATGAAATTTAAGAAAATACTTGAAATTATCATTTATTTTTGGTAAAATACTATGTATTGAGAATAAATTAATAGGAGGTTCTTACTTGTAAATAGACGCAGATTCAAAAACTGTTTTTCTATTTCAGGGAATTGGCTGTAATCTTGACAAACTTCTGCCTGGACTTGGCGAAGAGGAGTTAAGTATTCTTGCTGATTTAGGTATGGAAGCATCAGAATACGCAGAAACAGATCTTCTAAAGTATTTAAACTACAGAAAAGACAACAAGGAAATAACAGATATCTTTGCTGAATGGCTTACTGCAAGCTTAACCGATATAGCAGTTTTCAGAACCCTGATAAACAAAGGGATAAAACCTGATTACATTATTGGTTACAGCCTGGGACTTAACAATGCAATGCACTGTGCTGGTTCAATATCACTCAAGGCATGTGTTGACATCCTGAAAAGCGGCATGGACTGCAGGGAAGAGGTAAAAACAAGAAGCAAAGTTGAATTTGATATGTGTACTGTGATCGGACTTGAGAAAGATGTGATAGAAGAACTTATCAAAAGTTATTCATCATTTGAAAAGGTTCAAATTGCAAGTCAGAACACAAAAATTATGATTATTTTGTCAGGGGAGAAGAATGAAGTTCAGACTGTTCTTGACAAGGCACTGGAAGAAGGGGCTATTAAAGCATTTAGGCTTGGTGTAGGTACTCCGTTCCATACCAGCATGATGAGTGAATATTCATCATGCTATTTTAATGTATTGAAGAAAGTCAGATTTATTGACTCTCAATATCCTGTAGTGTCTATTTATTCACAGAAGGTTATTACCAGCGCTGAGGAAATGTATAACGAACAGTGCAGGAATTATCTTGAACAGATGAAATGGAAAACAACAATCGAATACCTTGAAAGTATTGGAGTCAGGGATTTTTATGACATGAGTGCTGCTGA
>JAGDDO010000405.1 GCA_017848205.1 Oscillospiraceae bacterium
GGGGTGAGGGGGCGAAGCCCCCTCAATAAAATACCCCCTCCCGCGGGGAGGGGGCAGGGGGTGGGGATAAAACCACCTGAAATTACTTAATAACTCTTACTCTGATAACATTGTCAACAGCTGAGAGCTTCTTTACTGTATCATCATCAATGTCCTTGCCTGTAGCATCGATCATTGTGTAAGCGAAGTCCTTCTTGCTGTTGCTTAACATGTTTTCGATGTTTACACCAGCATTGCCGAGAACTGTTGTGATCTTTGAAATTGTATCAGGAACGTTCTTGTGGATGATGCAGATCTTTTCACCTGTAGCAGCCATTTCAGCGTTAGGAAGATTTACTGAGTTTCTGATGTTGCCGTTTTCGATGTAGTCGATGAGTTCTTCAGCGGCCATAACAGCACAGTTGTCTTCACTTTCAGGTGTTGAAGCACCGAGGTGTGGAAGAGCTGTAACGTTCTTTGCGCCGATAACCTTTGCGTTAGGGAAGTCTGTAACGTAAGCTGCAACCTTGTCGCTTTCGAGAGCTTCGAGGAGAGCGTCTGTGTCAACGAGTTCGCCTCTTGCGAAGTTGAGGATGCGAACGCCGTCCTTCATTGAAGCGATAGCGTCCTTGCCGATGAATCCCTTTGTTTCGTTGTTGTACGGAACATGGATCGTGAGGTAGTCAGCAGCTTCGAATACGTCCTTCTGAGTCGGAACTACTGAAACCTTGTTTGAAAGCTTGAGAGCTGCGTTTACTGAAAGGAACGGGTCAGTGCCGACAACCTTCATGCCGAGAGCAACTGCTGCATTGGCAACGAGGATACCGATAGCGCCGAGACCGATGATACCGAGTGTCTTGCCCTGGATTTCAGGACCTGCAAACTGTGACTTGCCTTTTTCAACGAGCTTGCCTACTTCGTCGCCTTCGTTCTTGAGTGATGGTACCCATGCAAGAGCGTCTGCGATCTTTCTTGAAGAAAGGAGAAGACCTGCAATAACGAGTTCCTTAACTGCGTTTGCGTTTGCACCCGGTGTGTTGAATACGCAGATACCTTCTTCAGCGCATCTGTCAACAGGAATGTTGTTTACGCCTGCACCTGCTCTTGCGATAGCAAGGAGGTTTGAAGCGAATACCATGTCGTGCATTGCTGCTGAACGAACCATGATAGCGTCCGGCTTTTCAACTGTATCTGAAATGTTGTAGTTTGCTTTATTGAAAACATCTGTACCGCATGCTGCGATCTTGTTTAATGTCTGAATATTATACATGACTGCCTCCGTAAATCAAGCATTTTCTGCTTCGAACTTCTTCATGAATTCAACGAGCTTTTCTACGCCTTCGATCGGCATTGCGTTGTAGATAGAAGCACGCATACCGCCTACTGAACGGTGACCCTTGAGGTTTTCGAAACCTGCAGCCTTTGATTCCTTAACGAACTTAGCATCGAGTTCTTCGTTGCCTGTGATGAAAGGAACGTTCATGAGTGATCTGTCCTTGCCCTGAACTGTAGCCTTGAAGAGCTTGCTCTGGTCGAGGAAGTTGTAGAGGATAGCTGCCTTCTTTTCGTTGTGCTTCTTCATAGCTTCGAGGCCGCCCATCTTCTTGATCCACTTGAATACCTTGCCGCAAACGTAGATGCCGTAGCATGGAGGTGTGTTGTAGAGTGATTCGTTGTCAGCCTGAACCTTCCAGTTCATCATTGTTGGAGTCTGCCTGAAAGCAGGACCGTCAGCGATGAGATCTTCACGAACGATAACGATCTGTACGCCTGAAGGACCAACGTTCTTCTGAACGCCGCCGTAGATAACGCCGTACTTTGTTACGTCAACTGGTTCTGAGAGGAAGCATGAGCTTACGTCAGCAACGAGTATTTTGCCCTTTGTGTTCGGAAGTTCAGGGAACTTTGTACCGTAAATTGTGTTGTTTTCGCAGATGTAAACGTAGTCTGCGTCTTCAGGAATGTCGAGGTCTGAACAGTCAGGAATGTATGAGAATGTCTTGTCAGCTGATGAAGCAACTGCAACGGCTTCACCGTACATCTGAGCTTCCTGATATGCCTTCTTAGCCCACTGTCCTGTGATGATGTAAGCAGCCTTACCATTCTTCATGAGGTTCATAGGAACACCAGCGAAGAGGAGTGAAGCACCACCCTGAAGGAAGATTACCTTGTAGTTGTCAGGGATGTTCATGAGATCACGGAGATCCTTTTCTGCGTCTTTGATTATTTCATCATAAACCTTTGAACGGTGTGACATTTCCATAACGGACATGCCGCTGCCCTTGTAATCAAACATTTCATCTGCGCATTCCTTGAGGACTTCCTCAGGGAGAACAGCAGGACCTGCACTGAAGTTGTAAACTCTGTTCATTGTTAAATAACCTCCATATGAATATATATTATAGTATAATACGAAATCTGATTATATCAATAAGTGTGTTACAGATATAATGCGCACCTATTTTATTATATTCTTTTTTTTACGATAAGTCAATAATATCAGGCGGTATTTAATATCTAAAGTTTAGTCCGAATTATATACCGTATTTGGCCAAATATACTTTAAAGAAACACTGATCGTTACTGAAATCCGGCTTTGTTCTGATCCTTAGATGTGCTGATTTATGTATAAACCGGCTGCAGACTTTGCTTTTTCTGACTTTTCGGCATTGATTTTTACATGCATATGTGATATGATTATGTCATAAAAATATAAACAGAAGGCGGGAAGATAACACAGGAAAACTAAAACGGGAAAAGGA
>JAGDDO010000406.1 GCA_017848205.1 Oscillospiraceae bacterium
CTCATTTCGACAAGACTATGAAGATCGGTGCAAGTGTGGTAGTCGCAAGAAGAGGCGGATGTTCAGCAACATTCGATGATCTCAACAAGTATTTCACTATTTCCGGAATGCCGGTAGCTTCATCCACATACTGGAACTGCATACACGGCAGAATTCCGGGTGAAGCAGCTTACGATGCCGAAGGTCTGCAGACAATGAGAAATCTTGCGAAAAACATGGCCTTCCTTCTTAAGTCCGTCGCACTCGGCAAGGAAAAGTACGGACTGCCGCAGAAGGAATCAAGCCACTGGACACATTTTGTCAGAAAAGATCTTGCAGACTTATAAAAAGTCAGAGATCTGTTCTGATCACTGGTTTATTTAGGAAAACGCTGATTTATTAATAAATCAGCGTGGGGTTCCGGGGCGAAGCCCCGCAAATCCCACCTCCGGAAATCCGGCGAAGTCGGATTTCCGATTTAATCAGTGTTTCCTTAGCAATAATCGATATGTAAAAAACACCGGTCACCTTTTCGGGCATGACCGGTGTTTTTATTTCACAGAAAATTTCTGCATATATACTTGACAACTGTGTATTAACTGTATATAATAATATATACAGAACATATACGGATGAAAGGAGCAGGGTCAATGCTTAAAGTGAACAGTGTAACAAAGAATTTTGCCGCCTTCAGACTTGATGATATTTCATTTGAAATTCCGCCCGGATATATCTGCGGACTGATCGGGGAAAACGGATCCGGAAAAACTACGCTTATCAGGATCATATGCGGACTGTATGAACCGACATCAGGATCGGTTGCCATAGACGGTGATATTACAGATGAGGAACATGTTTCTGCGAGACAGAAAACCGGAGTAGTTCTTAATACAGATATTTTTGATGATTTCCTGACACTTGAGGCAAACGGGAGAAGATTCGGAAAGTATTATCAGAAATACAGCCATGAAAAACTTCTTGAATACATCTCTGAATTCGGCCTTGATCCTAAAAATAAATATGCGGAGAATTCAAAGGGTGAAAAACTGAAGTTTGCCCTTGCGTTTGCACTGTCATATGATCCTGTTCTTCTTGTGCTTGATGAACCGGCGGCGAATTTCGATCCGGAGTTTCGTGAAAAGTTCAACAGGATTCTGAGGGAGTTTACTGCGTCAGGAGAAAAATCAGTTCTGCTTTCCACACATATAATGTCTGACGCAGAGCAGTTTTCGGATTATCTTCTTATGCTCCGGAAAGGAAAACAGGTTCTTTTCGGCGACATTGAAACTGTAAGGAGCCGTTACCGCATGGTTTCCGGAAATATAAATGTTATAAAGAATCTTAAGGACAGGGTAATTTCCGTCGAACAGGGCGAACTGGGATGTAGGGCACTTGTACGCGGAAGAGAAAATATAAGTGAATTTCTGGACCAGTGGGAGCCTTCGGTTGAAGAACTGATGTGCTTTTTCAGCAGGGAGGGGAAGTAAGATGACAGTTAAATATTCAGATGTATTAAATGATTATTATTCTGATTTCAAAAAGTTTTTCACAAAGAAATACGCGTGGCTGATTATACCGGCGTTTGCTGCAATGCCGGTATTATTATCATTGTCAGCAAAGAAACTGGATATTTCGGCTGGTGTCGTATATTTTATTCCGGTGTGTTTTGCAGTGGTCAGCATGATGGCTCATGGAGTGAGTCTTCCTCCTGTGATGTATCTTATGCCGTTAAGTGTAACTGACAGGAAAAAATATATTGACCGAATGGTGGTATGCAAGATAGCTGTACCGTTATTGTTTACTGTTGTTTTTGATGCACTGGCTGCCGGATTTATCAGATTCACTCCGCAGACAGCGGCAATACAGTTTGCTGCAGCACTGTGTCCTGCTGTGAACTGCGCACTGTATAACGACTGCTATGAATCATACAGTAAAAACGCTTCTGTACTGCTGCATACTGAGCCGATGGTAATGGCGGGAATATATTTTGGCGAAAAGCACAGTGATAATACAGCATATACAGTTGTTATTTTTATAATGCTCATGATATGGAATGTTATTGCAGGTACTATAGTTCTGATAAGATGGCCGAAAAAAAGGGAATTCTGTGCACGCTTTGAAAACACAGAGGTCAGAGGGGAAGAAGAATGATAAGTATAAACATCCAGCCGCACGGAGCCTATGCGATCTACGAGCAGATAGTAAACCAGATGAAAAGCGCAATAGTTTCAGGAAAACTGAAACCGGATGAAGCACTTCCCTCAATACGTACTCTTGCAGCTGAAGCAGGTGTCAGCGTGATAACAACCAAAAGAGCGTACGAGGAACTTGAAAAGGAAGGTCTCATACGTTCGGTTGCAGGCAAAGGATTTTATGTGTGTGAATACAATACCGACTATCTGCATGAAAAACAGCTTATGGAGATAGAAAAGAAATTCGCCGAGGTGATCACCATTGCAAAGCAGGCGGGCCTTGAAAATGACGATATAAGAGAAATGGTGGAGGGATTGCTGTGAGTGAGAAAATTATTTTTTCCGCAGAAAATGTAAACGGAAAAACGGGTAAGTTTTTTGATAAATTCTCTTTAAGCGAAATAAATTTCAGTCTCCCGGAAGGATATATCATGGGGATAGCCGGAAAAAACGGTGCCGGAAAGACCACGTTTTTCAGATACATAATGAGCAGAAAAAAGCTGTACAGCGGAAGTTTCTTTTTGAACGGCAGGGAGATCCATGACGATATCAGATCTACACTTGATTCCGTTGCTTTTATTTCAGAAGATGTCGAATTCTTCAGAAATGTTTCGGCTGCAGAAAACGCAGAAATTATCGGAAGGTTTTACAGCAGATATGAGAAAAATCTGTTTGAAGAGATGATGAAAAAGATGGACCTTTCCTCCGGCATGAAAACAAATGAAATGTCCAAAGGCCAGAATATGCGGTTTCAGCTTGCACTGGCGATGTCACATTCTCCTGAACTTATACTCCTTGATGAACCTACTGCCGGTATGGATCCGGTATTCAAAAAGGATTTCTACATGATACTTAAAAAGTATCTGGACAGGGGAGGATGTTCAGTGATCATGTCATCCAATCTTAATGAGGATATCGAAAACCATTTTGACTATACAGGATATTTTGAAAATGGTGTATTTACCAGGTTCACTGAAAATACACCTGTGTAGGGCATGCAGTTTTTGAACAGAAGGAGTGATAACTGTGGAAAACGAAAAGATATATGAATCAGACATAAAATTGTTTTTTAAATCTGTTAAGAAGAGCAATCAAGAGTACAGAGTATTTATGAGAGTGATGGAAGTGATGTCTACAGTGTTTACAGTTTTGGGCTCAGCGCTGTTGCTGAAAGAGGTGTGGTATGTGAATATCATGTTCTCTTTTAATATGGCTGTTTTTCATATGCGTCCGTATCTGTATGCAGGAACCTTTAAATCGGATTCCATGTCTGCAGAAGTGCAGTGTATATACTCGCTGATAAAATATGCACCGTTTGACGAGAAAGAATTCAGAAAAGAAAATATCCGCCGTCTTGTCATGTTCCTTCTTAAAGTCCTGGCGGCAGGTGCTGTTATACAGCTTATTGAATTCCTCGCTGCGCCGAATCAGTACAGCATATGGAATTTTGTTTCTATGATATCATTCCTGTTTATTTTTCCTCTGCTTGCAGGAGTTATTTATATAATCCGGACTGAGAAGACTTCGCTGTATGACTGATCATTCGTGTTGATATCTGCGAAAATTCCTTAAAAATCCTTGATTTTTTACACGAATATATGCTATAATTATGCTGAAAACAACACGTAGAGGTGATGATATGTACAGGAAGATATCTGAATACCTGGCGGAATGGAAGAAAAGCCCGAACCGTAAACCGCTGATCCTTCAGGGTGCAAGACAGGTTGGCAAGACCTATGCTCTGCTTGAATTTGGTCGTAATAAATACGATAACGTAGCATATTTTAA
>JAGDDO010000407.1 GCA_017848205.1 Oscillospiraceae bacterium
GACTTCGTCGGATTTCCGGAGGTGGGATTTGCGGGGCTTCGCCCCGGAGCCCCACGCTGATTTTATGATTAAATCAGCGTTTCCTGATATCTGACTTTCACTGTAAAGAACGAAGTATCTCCTTTTTCAGCAGGAGCAGATCGATGATATTCACCTTTCCGTTGCCGTCAAAGTCCATCCAGTCTTCCTTAACTGCATTTTCTGCACCGAAGATGTACTGCATCATTGATACAATATCTTTGGTGTTGTATTTCTTTTCCGGTTCTTCCTTCGGCGGGTTCTCCTGAAGATCCCCCTTCTTTATCTGATCGTCAAGACGTGTGAATGTACCGGCTTCAATGCTGTACTTCCAGAGCGTGTTGTCTTCCCTGGTAATGAGGATCGTATAGTCACTGCCGTCAAAGAAGGTACCGGTGCTTTCCTTTACATGAGTAAATGAGGCAAATCTGTCGAGGCAGGTGAAGTTTTCTGTTCCGTCAGCTGTGCGGAGAGAAATTCCCAGAACGCTGTCGTCATTTATTACAGTATTTCCGGAAGCAGTTGTATTTTCCGTGAACATATAGCGGGTGTCCCTTGTTTCGTAATCATACTGCTTGTTATCGAAAAGATCAAATCCGTTTTCAGCCTTTATCTCTTCACCTTGATTTGTACAGCTGTATGCTTTACCTTCCTTGTCTGTATAGGCAATGTCTGCTTTCTGATTTGTTCCTTCTCCTCGACGGTATAAATAGCCGCATCCTGCAACATCAGAAGCGATAAGAGCTCTGCCTACTGATTTGGTAATTTCCTTTGATGAAGTCTTTGCCTCGGCTTTTATCATGTAAAGGTCATTTTTGTCATCAGTAACGTAGAACGTACCGCCGCGGAAAAGGAAACCTCCGCCGTTTGTAACTACTGACTGCCCCTTCACACAGCTTACCGGGTTGATTTTCAGGTTAAGCTCGAAAAGGCTGTATTCATTTTCGCCGTCTGTTTTATCAGAATACATAAGAGCTGTTTTTCCGTCCTTAGTCTGAATAAGATCAGGGTTTGACGGGCACATGGCTTTAACATTGCTCATTATCTTATTTACTTTGTATCCGCCGCCGACAACTCCGCTTACAGTTCTTATTATTCCGTCTGAACATAAGAAGTTAGTCATATATTCTGATGCAGTAACAACCTTGAAGTTTTCGGTAATGTTATCGCCGTTTATTTTAAGTGTTCCGTCTTTATACAGAACAATCTGGTTTCCGTAACTGTCATTCCTTATATCGCTTACATTTTCATCGAAAGGTGTAAGTTCTCCCTTTCCTTCTTTGTTGTAGGTATACATAATACCATCATCAAAGAGCAGGTATGCCCATCTTTCATGTATACCTTTCTGATCTGATGATTCATCGCTGATAATTCTTACAGTTCTCTTGTTTTCCGCATCCAGCGGCTCATCGACAGGTTTGTTTTCGATAACTTTGATTTTACCGGTACCGATCTTATTTCCGTCCTTGTCGCTGTACTGATATTCCGTTTCGCCTGTTTTTTCAGAATAGATGAAGTTGCAGTAATCTTCATCAGCAGAATCAGTGAAAGTTGATGCTGAATAATTCGTAAACTTCACTGTTTCAGGATCAGTTACAGTAAACTTTCCTTTAATTGCCCCGGCCGGTCTTACTGCGAGCGGACAAAGGAATCCTTCAGGCAGTTCGTAATCAGATGCTTTAATATACTTTGCTACTTCAGTACTGTCAACCTTAGCGTCAATATAAAGTCTTTTAAGATCAAGCTCCTTAAGCGCCTCAAGATTCTTTACTGTTGTTCCGGAAGTGGATACTTTCAGAAGATTTGTGAAAGGCTTTAAAGAATTCAGATCAAAATCTTCAGTATTAAATATATCGATATGATTGATGTGATCAACTTTTTCACTGCATTCAGCAAATGTCGAATCAGTAAGCTGAATATAAGTTACCTGCTTAACGTCACACAGTAAAACAGGGTTGAAATTTTTCCAGTTAATTATACTGATATGATTAAGGTTAACGAGCTTGCTCAGATCTTTAAGCGAATCAATTTCTGTAATGATACTTCCGTCAAGAGTTAAAGAAAATATTTCTTCAAGTTCCTTTTGAGAAATAACGCCGTCCTTGTTTTTGTCAA
>JAGDDO010000042.1 GCA_017848205.1 Oscillospiraceae bacterium
GGCATCGGTATCGTCATCACCTGTGCGGCCGCGTCCTATCTCTATTGAACCCGACGGCATGTAGAGAACACCTGCCGGCACCGTGTCGCTGTAATATCCGCCTTCTGCAGTAACAGAGAAGAGATAGAGGAGCATCTGGGTGTCGATACCGTAAATTATCTTTTCAAGTTCAAAGTTCTTGACACCGGTCTTGTAATCGATGATCCTTATGAATTTCTCACCGGTATCAGGATCAGTGTAGCTGTCAACACGGTCGATCTTGCCCTTTAAGACGATCTCCGTACCCTCGTGTCCCGTGATGCGGAACGGCTCACCGCCTGTGGCTTCATTTATCTCAAACTCGAATTTTTCCGGCATGAACTGTGATGCGGTAAGTTCCTCTTTAAGATGGTTCACAAGATAAAGCGTATCTTCCGTGAACTTTTCGAACTTTGAATCGAGTCTCGCATTTTTTCCGAAGTCACCTGCAAGATTTTCTGCCTTGTATTTTTCAGCGAATTCCTTTATTTTTACGGTAATGTCATCATCGGTCAGTGAAATGAACTCATCCTTCGTACTGCATCCGGAAAGAATATTTTCAAGGCAGCTGTGAACAAGGCTTCCGAGATCTCGGAAATCCATCTCACGCCTGTCACGGGCTCTGATATGAAGTCCGTATTTGCAGAAATAGCGGAAATGGCACTCACTGTAATCTTCGAATGATGTTGCCGATACCTGTATCCGGTCACCCATAAGTCTGCCCATAAGCCATGTGTCACTTACAGCATGTACTCCGTCTTTTCCGATGGAATCGAGATACTCTATCCTGCTCCTGTACTCAGGGATATTATAAAGCGCCTCACGCAGCGATGCCTTTTCCTGTTCGTTTTCAAACATGCCCTGAACATAGTTGCGGTAAGCTGCGGCCGGAGTCGGTGAATAGAACAGCACGTCATATCCGGACGCAGGCTTTTTGATACTGTCCGAATACATGCCTGCTATCTGCCCCAGAATATATGAAGGGAAGCGCGTTCCTCCCTGTGCGTCGCAGAGCGGATAGGAAATGATCACGCGTTCTGAAGCAGATGAAAACAGACGGTATACAACAAATCTTTCATCCGCAAGAAGACGCTTTGTATCCTTGCCGAGATCAATGCCCATCTTTTCAAATGCTTCCTTGTCGGTACTGCTCAGAAGACCCGATGATTTTGCCGCAAACGGCAGAATACCTTCATTTGCTCCCATTACGAAAATGACCTTCTGTCCTTCAACTCTTGCCTTTTCAGCAGATACCACTGAAACGATATCAAGCTTCTGCGGCGGAGCAAGGAATCTGTTCTGTCTTACGATAAGGGTGAACAGTTCAGCAAATTCAGACGGATCTGTCATCTCGTCACCAAGAACTTCCGCAACCGTACTGAAGGCATCCATGATACAGTTCCACAGACGTTCCAGCTCCGAAGCAGTATCAGTTATTCCTTTGTTCCTGTATTCTGCAATAAGGCCGGTGACATTATTCGTGATACTCTGTTCTTCAAGAAATTCATAAATATACCGGCACATCTGCGCTGCAGTGCTGCCCTTCATCTTTTTACGGAGAGCAAGCACAGGATCGGCAAGCCTCATTCTCAGCGCTTCAGCATTTGCAAGGACTTCCCTGTTCTCCGTGTCTGAAAGGCCGGTGTTCGTAAAACTTTCCTCCCACATGGTTCCGTCCACATTCCACTTGTAGCAGAAGTTTTCAAGGAAGGCTGTTTCGGGCAGAGAGACCGGAGTAAGACCTGTCTTCGCGTAACGGAAAAGCACATCGCTCTGAAGCTTTTTCGCACCCGCCATTTCAAGAAGCGAAGTTATCAGTATTACTACAGACGTGTGCATCACCGGAGCTTCCTCGTCGGAGAAGAACGGAATTCCGTAGCGTTCAAGTGCTGTCTTCAGTATGACGTCATAATCCTCAGGCTGACGTGATGCTATGGTTATCTCACCGTAACGGCATTCATTCTCATCAACAAGTTTTCTGATGTACGAGCAGACAAAATCGGCCTCTTTATAAAGATCCTTCGCCTCGGTTATCTGTACAGCACCTCCGGAAGGAACCTGTGCAGACCTTCTTCTGAAAATACTTCCGCTCAGTTTCTTTACCGCATCGTTCCTAAAACGAAAATTTTCCGAAAGGATCTCCGTCTCCTGTGCGACGTTATACTTTTCGGCTGTGGTTCTCAGCCTTGCATATGTGGTGTTCACAGCCGAAAACAGAGAGTTCTCTTTCTTTTCCGTCTCAGGTGTACACAGTGCGATATTTATTTCCGTGCACTCCGCGGTCATGGTATCTATCATTTCAAACTCATCCGGACTGAATGAATCGAACTCGTCTATGAAACATACTGACTCTTCAAAAAAGTCGTTCATATTGGCAATAGCAGCTGCCTCGGTTATATCGGTAAGACTGTCGCGGAATCCCCGTTCGGTAAGAATACTGTCGTATGCTGAATAGATCATGGATATGTCCGAAGCCTTTTCCCTAAGCTTTTCATCCATGCCGTTTATACGGGATGCCAGACTGTCAGTAGTAACTGAAGCTCGTCTGAGATCTCCGACTATTTCAAGAGCGTCGTTTATAAACGATCTGCTTTCAGCCTGTCTGCCAAAGAACATAAATGATTTATTTTTACGTATCTCCTTAAGTGCAAGATACATAAGCGCAGCCTTGGTGCTGTCGTCCGCATATTCACCGGAACGGCTTCCGAAAGTATCGAATATCAGGCGGGCAAGCCGTGTAAAGCTGAGAACGTTTATACTGTTCGACACAGAGCTTCCGAGTTTCTGATACATCTTCCGCTCATACTCAAATGAAAACTGCTCCGGAACTATTACAAATATCCTCCTGCCGCTTTCAGCATGTGTCTTTATTCTTTCTATAATGGCAGATGACTTTCCCGAACCTGCCTCACCAAGTATGAATCTTACCATTTAGGTCCTCCGTTTGCGTATACACCATGAAGTCAATATGAGAACATGCTTCGCACTATCACGCAGATCTGTGCACAGATCTGCGTTCCAATAACCATTTATCCCCCGAAAACCAGATTACGGTTCCGGGGGAGTATGTCCTATTCTGTAAATACTCTCATATCAGTCGCTTCAATATTTTTATCGGTCTTAAACACGACTCCGCCTTTGAAAATACACTTGCTTTCCTTATCATAAAATTCATAGTGGATCCAGTTTTCCGTTCCTTTTTCAGCAGCAGCGAGCCACTTCTCCTTCGGCTGAGTGATAGATTTCTCCCAGGTCGCACCCGGTTTCATCTCTTCATCGCTCTTGTAGTAGACCTGATCAGATACATTAACAAACTCGATTGTCAGAGTAGCACCTCCGTCCGCTTCCTCCAGTGATTTTACATAAGCACCGAGGTATTCGTTCTGAACATCAAATGAATATTCCGGAGCCGGTTCCTCAGTAACTTCTTCGACAGAACTCTCGTCTTCTTCAGCACCGGAATCTTTATCGCTCTTGTCTTTCGCATCCTTCGAATCTTTATCGTCTTTGCTTTTACTATCATTTTTATCGTCCTTTGACTTTTTATCGTCTCCGGAATCCTTGTCGTCTTTTTCATCATCAGTTTCAGAATCGATCACATTTCCCGACACATCAGTCTCTGCAGGACTGTCCGCATTTTCCTCATCACTTTTACCGCATCCGCCGAGAAGGAACATCGCAGCGGTCAGTAGGATCAAAAATTTATTCTTCATTGTATTTCTCCCCTTTATAATTCATCATTCCCATGTATTTATACTGTATATGATAGCATATTTTCAATAAAAAAACAACCTCTCTGCCGGCATATGACTGTCTGCAGAAAGGCTGTTCTGTTATATGTGATCAATTAAAAATCAGTTTTCTGACGCTTATTTCTTCTTCACCGGGATCCAGATCTCGCAGTAGTAGTTCTCATCCTGTGTACCCTTTTCGTACTTTGTCGGATCATCGTAATATTCCACGCAGTATCCGGCTGCAAACTCATAATCCTTTAATGCAGGAAGCCATTCTGTGAAGATCTTGGTGTTTACGTCCTGAAGTGCGTCCGGCATTGCTCCTCTGCACGGGAAAACCGCCCAGTCAAATGAAGGTATAGTTCTTGTGACTAATCCCTCCGGCACTTCCTTTTCCGGATCATACGGATCTGCGATAAGGTATTCAAAATTTTCCCTGCCCATAGCGGTGTCGATATTGATACCGTACATCCCCATTACGTATTTTCCGTTTCCGGCAGCGTAATGTTCCTGCCAGAACTGCGGAACAGCTTCCTTTGCACCTTCGTACGAAAACTTCTTTGCGTTTGCGAGAACTGTAAAAGCGTCCTTCTTAATGATCTTGTAATCCATGAGATATCCTCCTTCTAATGATAGCTTCAGTTTCAGCGGAGCAAAGGTCTTGAGCAGCACCTCATCCCTGCGCACAGATGAAGGTGAAACACCGTGAAATCGTGTAAAAGCTTTGGTAAAACTGTCCGGAGAGTCGTACCCGTATTTCATGGCGATATCGATAATTCTTGCATCAGAGATCAGAAGATCATTTCCTGCAAGGGCAAGTCTTCTGTTGCGGATATATTCAGCCACGCTGAAACCGCAGAGCATTGCAAATCCTTTCTGAAAATAGAACGGAGATACACCTACAGCCTTCGCTGCATCATCCGCCGTTACATCTTCAGTAATATGATCCTCAATATACTGGATCGAATCACCGATTATCCTCATCCACTCCATACTTTGCTTTCTCCCTTCGCTTGCTGTGATTCTATCTTACCACATGGACAGATCTTTTTCCCGATTTTTCTTGTCTTTATTTGTCCGACAGAATATCACTTTAAATTATAGTGAACGTCAAAATAAATTTGACTTTCACTATAATTAATTTATCAATATTGCCTTGCACATCCGCTAACTA
>JAGDDO010000408.1 GCA_017848205.1 Oscillospiraceae bacterium
GCTGAGGAAATGTATAACGAACAGTGCAGGAATTATCTTGAACAGATGAAATGGAAAACAACAATCGAATACCTTGAAAGTATTGGAGTCAGGGATTTTTATGACATGAGTGCTGCTGAAACAAACAAAAAAGCCAGTTCACTGAAAAATAAAGATTCCAGATTCATTACTATAAAAAAATTCAAAACTATCGGAGGACACTGAAATGAAAGAAATAACACCAGAAATCAAAAAAGAAATCGAAGACATGATCCTTGACTACTACGCAGAAGAATGCGAAATCGACAGAAGTGAAATATCAATGGACGCTGATCCTCAGGAAGACCTTGGCGGCGACTCACTCATGTTCGTTGAACTTATAGAAATGGCATCAGACAAGTACGACATTGACGTTAAGCTTCAGAGCGTAGGCAAGTACATGCTCAAGGCTCCGCTCAAGACAATGCAGGACGTTGTAGACGTATTCTGCAAGATCTATCAGTACGGCAACGATATCGTAAACTTATAATATAATGTCAGAGATCAGCTCAAACATCTCAGTACTTGAGATAAACGATGATAAAGCGATCCTCACACTGAATAACGGTCCGAAGAATCTTCTGAGCATACCGGAATTTTTCAGTCTGGATCTTCTTAAAGAAACTATAAATTCAAATCCGCAGCTTAAATCACTTATCATCACAGGAGCAGGCAGACATTTTTCACACGGTGCCGATACTTCGAAGTTCACTCCGGAAGGACTTTCAGAGATTCCTGAAAATCTTAAAAGATCAAGAGAACTTCTTAACTATATCGAATCACTTCCGCTTGTTACAGTTGCCGCAGTAAACGGCGGCTGTTTCGGACGCGGAATGGAAGTTGCAATGAGCTGTCAGTTCAGAGTGTGCAACAGAAGTGCTGTGTTTGCTTTACCAGAAGCTTCCATCGGAGTTATACCGGGAATGAGCGGTGTTGAACGTTTAACAAGACTTGTTGGAAAAAGCAAAGCTATATCCATGGTCTTAAGCGGAAATATGATCTCCGCTTCAGAAGCTCTTGAGCTCGGAATCGCTGATCTTGTCACTGAAGACAAGAACTGTCTTGAAGCAGCAATGAAATTTGCTTCAGACCTTACTGCCGAAAGAACCGTACTTCAGATAAATTCAGTTATAACAAGAGTGAACAAAGCTCTTGCTTCTGCTGAAACTGATGTAAATGATGACACTTTCGAAAGAATACTTGAGGAAAAGCTTAAATAAACATGATTACAAGTGTATTTAAATTAACTGTACGCGGCTATGAGCTTGATTCATTCGGTCACGTTAATAATGCCGTTTATCTTCAGTATGCCGAAGAAGCTAAATGGCATTTTTTTTCGGAATCAAAGACCCTCGGAGTTATTGAAGACCTGGGACTTTTTCCGATAATTCTCGAAAATAAACTCAGATATATGCATGAACTTAAAATGCATGATGAGGTAAGAATTGAAACAACATGGTCGACAAAAGGGAAGACTCTTCACTTTATACACACAATTTATAACGAAACCGAAAATGTAAAATCATGTGTAGTCAAAGGCACGATCGCTTTCGTAGACCACGAAAGGATCATGCATGATATACCTGATGAACTATTACAACTGGAGATACTACAAAAGTGAACATAACAAAAAAGAATAATTACTTACACATTACAGACATTGACGATCTTGCGGGTGCAGTGTCTGAATGCTATAAAGAATATGACAACGGATTCTGTGCGGCTGTATTTGATACAGGAGACAAAGCTGTCAGTTCTGAAGCAGAAAAATTATTAGCTGAAGCTCCTTTTATCACAGCTGTTTATTCTGAAAAACTTTCTGCATCGGCAGAAGATCTTCTTGCTTACGACCTTCGTTTTTCATCTGAGGTCTATAAAGCCGGCAAAGAAACTGCAGAAAAGCTTATGTCAAACGAAAAGTTCAAAATTCTTTTCAGCGATAAAAGAGTGTATGAGCTTAAAAAATTCACTGAATCAGGCGAAGCTTCTGAAACTGAACTTGATTACTTTTCAGTAACCGAAGAAAGTTTTGACGAATACTTCGAAAGAATATTTAAAGATAAAACACCTTACCAGATTATGATCCTCACAGAATGCCTCACTTCGCTCAGAACCGGAGATTCAGAAAAAGGATTTGAAAAGGAATCTGAAAATTTCTATAAGCTGGCAAAGGTGATAACAAAAGAAATAACAAAGGAATGATATGATGAGTGAACAGGCTTTTTTCACTCTGGAAAACAGAGACAATATACTTGACCTTACAATGAATGCTCCCGGAAACAATATCATGACAGCTGACTTCATGACAGCTTTTGTGGACATTGTAAAGGAACTTCATAAAACTGCAGCAGAGAACAGTAATATAAAAGGTCTTATAATCCACGGCTCAGGCAGACACTTCAGTGTCGGTGCGGACGTTACTTCTCTTATGGATCGTTCTGTTGCCGAACTTGCTGAAATGGAACGCACAGGCAATCTTCCGGAAGGTTTTATCGTTCAGAAAGATTGTGTTACTTCCTTCAGTAAGCTGAATTTTCCTGTAGTAAGTGTTGTAAACGGATTCTGCATTGGTTCAGGCAGTGAAATAGCTGCCAATACACATTTCAGGATCTGCGAACCGGCAACAAGAGCCGGACAGCCTGAATCAACCTTCGGAATTCTTCCGGCTCTCGGAGGAATCACAAGATCAGCAGCTTTGTGCGGTCTTGCCGAAGCAATAAACATAGTTATGTCAGGTGAACTTTTTACAGCTGAACATGCCGGAAAGATCGGCTGGGCTGATATTTTATGCGAAAAGAAACAGGGTTACGCCACAGCGGTATCCTTAATAGAATACATTAACAGTACAGGGACATTTGATCCTTCAAAACGCGCTGAATATGTAAGCGGTTTTCTTGCAAGCGAGGTAGCCTGAATGAATACACTGAACAGGATAGGTATCCTCGGATACGGAAAAATGGGCAGAGACATCTTCGATCTTTTTCACAGCAAAATGCCTGATTCTGAATTTGTTGTTTTACTTCGTCATGACATAGCCGAAGAAACTGAAAAAGTCAACAAAAATCTTGCAAAGGCACTCCGCAGAAAAAAGATAAACGAAGAAGTTTTTGAAAAAATGAGCAGAAACTTTCTTTTTACTGACCGTACTGATGATTTTGCAGACTGTACTATTATAATCGAATCAGTTGCTGAAAATCTGAAGATCAAGCAGGATCTTTTTGCAGAGCTTGATAAAAAGGTAAATGATCAGTGTGTATTTGCTACAAATACTTCATCACTTGTAATAAAAGATATCTTCTCATTATGCAGCAGTAATCGTAAAACCATGGGTCTTCATTTCTTCTACCCGGTGAAGCTTTCGGGTTTCATTGAACTGAACGAATGCGGTGACCGTGAAACATGCAAAGCTATAGCAGAAATAACAGGAAAGTCTACTGTTGATTTTTCCGGAAACTACTGCTTCTATCTTAACCAGTACATTTCCTACTGTATTTCACACGCTTTAATTCTTACTGAAAAGTATAACACCGGAATAACGAAGGCTATGGATATTTTAAACGAACTGTTCCCGATGCACAGTCTTTTCGGAATGGCAGATTCGATCGGTCTCGGACTTATGCTTTCCGGTACAACTGATACTTCGGTACAGAGAATCAGAGCTGTGATTGATTCCGGACGTGAAAAGATGAACAAATACCTTGCTGAAGGCTGTTCTCCTGAAACCGGAAAGTTTATAGAATTTATAACGGAAAAGGAAAAGGAAACAGAGGCAGCTGATCCCGACAGAGATTCTTTCATTCTCGACATGATCTCGGGAATGCTTAATGAAGCCGCTGCAGCCGCTTCTGAAAATGAAAGTAATCTTACCGAGGCTCTTTTCGATGCAGTAGGTCTTTCAGAGAAGTTCTCTTTCTATTACGAAAAGTACGGATACGACAGAATTTCCGAAAGTCTTGAAGCTGTCAGAGCATTAACGGGTATTGATTCATATAATGCAGTCGGCAAAGATGTGTATGACAAATTTTTCTGCTGATAAAAAGCAGAACCGTATGTATGTCGAAAATAATAATTTATA
>JAGDDO010000409.1 GCA_017848205.1 Oscillospiraceae bacterium
CCGCATAAACTGACGGAAGTGCGCACGAAGCCATAATCGATACTGCCATAATCCCTGCTATTATTTTTTTCATACAGATACATCCCTTTCATTTTTCCCCGCTTTACAGGGGTGTGGACATTTGTTATAATGGTTAAAACCGCCTGTCCGAATGATAATGTTCATTCAAAGCAATTATGTGCTTTCTATTTATTATACACACGAAACCCTGATTTATCTCCGCTGATTTTTAATATTTTTTAAAAGATTCAAAAGTTTGTGGATCATGTACATATCGCACCCTTATATACTGTCACAGTTACACAAACATTCATATAAACCAGAAAAAGGGTGCTGAAAAACAGCACCCTTGCTTGTATGATATAAGTATATACCAAAAATATCCGTTTGTCAAACGTGAACATCCGGACGAAAATCTCGACTGTGAAATTATGTATGAGAATAATGCAGGCAAACTGAGTCTTGATTTTCTGTTCAGACATTAATATCATACCGGACAGACCTGCTTAGGAAAATATAGAATAAACTCTGTGCCTTCATCAGGAACACTTCTGGCTTCTATTCTGCCTCCGTGACGTGTCATTATCCGGCGGCACAAAGCAAGTCCGACTCCGTGGCCTTCATATTTTTCCGATGCATTAAGTCTTGTGAATATCTGAAAAATGCTGTCTGCATCTTTCATTTCAAATCCAATTCCGTTATCTCTGACGGAAATTATATGATGATCGCGGTCATTGCTGTAACTAACAGTAATAACCGCTTTTTCTCTTACAGCCGAAAATTTGAATGCGTTTGAAAGCAGGTTTTTTACAAGTATTTCTATAAGTACATCATCACCGTTTATTACCGGAAGTTCATCAAGTTCCAGTATAATGTTCCGGTCCGGTTCAAGTGAATGAAGTTCATCAAAAACATCATTAAAAAGCGCACCTATATAAACCGGTTCTATTTCCGGTATAAGACTGCTTATTCTTGAAAAATCCATCAGGCTTTCTATCTTTTCAGAAATACCTGATGCCTTATTGCTGAGAATACCGGCTAACTCTTTAAGTGATTCGTCATTGCGTTCATCGGCTTCATTCCTGAGCAGATCAACAAGCATGATCAGAGAGTTCACCGGCGATTTAAGTTCATGTGCCACTGCGGCAAAAAAAAGATTCAGATCATTGTTTTCCGATGCACGGTAACGGATCTCATTTTCTGTATCAGAGTAATATAGTTTTTCTTCATTCATATATTCTGCTTACTATTCTAATCTGTCATCAGCTTCTGGACTTCTGTTTTATCTGCGTCTGATGTTGTATTCTGATAAATGATACTTCCCTTTTCCATTACGTATAAACTATCCGTGTGTTCCATTACGAAATCAAGATACTGCTCCACCAGAAGAATAGATATTCCTTTCCATTCATTTATTTTTTTGATTGCCGCTCCGATATTCTGGATTATAGACGGCTGGATTCCTTCAGTCGGTTCATCCAGAATGAGTATTTTCGGTTCTGCGACCAGCGCTCTTGCAATGGCAAGCTGCTGCTGCTGACCGCCTGAAAGATCACCGCCTTTTCGCTTTGCGAATTTCGGAAGTATAGGAAACAGATCGAATATATAATCCGGAATCTTTCCCTTACCGCCCAGCGGCTGAAGACCAAGTTCTATATTTTCCTGAACGGTCATCTGCGGAAAAATATCACGTCCCTGAGGGACATAACCTATTCCAAGCCTTACACGTTCATATGACGGTTTCTTTATTATCTCTTCTCCGTCAAACATTACTGAACCGGACGGAGTTTTAACTATTCCCATGATACTTTTCAGTGTTGTGCTTTTACCTACACCGTTTCTTCCGATAAGACCGACTATTTTTCCTTTCGGTACCTCAAAGCTTAAGTCATCAATGACCATGCTCTCCCCGTAGTAAGAACTCATTCCATTTACCTTAAGCATCATGCTCACCGCCTCGTCCAAGATATACTGCCTGTACAGTTTTATCTGCCAGGACTTCATTCACATTTCCTTCCATAAGGAATTTTCCTTCATGCAGTACAGTAACTATATCAGCTGCCTGTTTTACAAAATCCATATCATGCTCGATAACAATTATTGTACAGTCTTTCTTTATTTCCTTAAGGATCTCACCTGTTTTAAAAGTTTCAGGCTTTCCCATACCGGCAGCCGGTTCGTCAAGCATTATTATTTCCGGTTTTGATACGAGCTGCATTGCAATCTCAAGCCACTGCTTTTCACCGTGTGCGAGACTTCCTGCACGTTCACCGGATTTTTCGTCAAGCGAAACACGCTTTAAAGTATTATGAATACACTCCAGTTCTTCCTTTGTAGTTTTTCTGAAAATTGAATCGAATATTCCTTTGTGACCTTTCAGCGCAAGTATCATGTTTTCTTCCACAGAAAGATTTACAAATACGGAAGGCACCTGAAACTTACGTCCTACGCCTTCATTGACTATCTTATACTCCTTCATTCCGGTAAGTCTGACCGGTCCCCTTTTTTTTGGATGGAAGATAACCGTTCCGGCTGTCGGCTTCGTTCTGGCACATATAATGTCCAGAAGTGTGGTTTTTCCGGCACCGTTCGGACCAATAAAGAAATGAACAGTATTTCGCATAACTCTTGTCCTTACATCGGTCAGAGCATAGAAGCCGTCAAAGCATACCGATATATTATTGATTTCCAGTACAACATCATTTACCGCCATAACGTCAAGCCTCCTTTGTTTTTTTCTTTCTGTTTTTCAGCTTTTCTGCAGCTGCAGGAATCTGTTCAGTTATGATACCGACGATTCCGCCTTTGAAAAACAGAATAGTTATACAGAAAGCAGCGCCTATAATATACTGCCATATTTCGACCATGCTGCCTGAACTCAGATTGTATTCACACAGATTGATCAGAAATGCACCGATAACTGCACCGATTATGGTTCCTCTGCCTCCAATGGCTACCCAGATCACCATTGCGATCGAATAGGATATAGTCATCTGGGAAGGTGTGATGCTTCCGTTGAAATTTACGAAAACCGCTCCGGCTATTCCGGCTGTCACTGCTGAAACCACATAGATAAAATTCTTGTATGCTGAAACTTTATAACCTGAGAAATATGTTCTGTTCTCACCGTCACGGATAGCAACGAGCAGACAGCCGAATTTTCCTGAAGTAAGAAATCTTGCTGCCGCATATACCACGATCAGTATTGCAAGCGATATGTAGAACAGTTCAAACATAGCCTGCTTATGAGCTTCTCCTTTGATACTTCCGAGAATGGTCTTTATTTCAGTTATACCGACATTTCCGTTTGTATAAGGTGAAAGTGCAATAAAGATGGAATATCCGGCCCATGTAAGCGCCTGTGAAATGATCGAGAAATAAACGCCTTTTACTCGGTTACGGAAAATGAAGTATCCTATCAGATATGCCACTGTTCCCGGTACAGCAATAATAAGGATGAGTGCAACCGGAAAATAATTAAACGGTCTCCATACAAGCGGGAGTTCAGTCATACCGCCGATATGCATGAAATCAGTTATACCGCCGCCTGTCTCCTGCAGTTTAAGGTACATTGCCATACAGTAACCGCCAAGCGCAAAATACAGTCCGTGACCAAGACTGAGTATCCCCGTATAACCCCATATCAGATCGATGCCTATTGCAACGATAGCAAATGCAATACACTTGCCGAGAAACAGAACAATCGATGAACTGTTAAGTATACCGGCATTAAGCATAAGAGGAGCGCATGCAAGAACAGCTGCGATCATTGCAAAGCATATATCCGGCCCCTTCTTTTTCAGAGATTTCATTTACTATTTTCCTCCCTTACTCATCAAGACTTCTGCTCTTGATAACAAACAGTCCCTGCGGACGTTTCTGCAGGAAAAGAATAACGATCAGAAGTACGATTGCTTTCGCAATTGTTGATGATGTGTAATTTTCTGTAAAGATACTTGCAGAACCGATTATTGTTGATCCGAGAACCGTTCCGAGAAGTTTGCCTACACCGCCGAGAACAACAGCCATGAATGAATTAACAATGTAGTTCTGACCTACTGTGGAATCTATTGAGCCGAGCAGAGCGACTGAACATCCTGCTATCCCGGCAAGACCTGAACCGATAGAAAATGTTATGTTATCTACCTTTCGGGAATTAATACCCATGCACTGCGCCATTGTTCTGTTCTGCATTACCGCTCTCATCTGTTTTCCGAAATTTGATCTGTACATTATGATCCATATGAAAAACATACAGACAGCCACCATGAGAATAATAAAAAGTCTGTTCCATGAAAATGTACATTTTCCGATAGTTACGCCACCGTTTAAAAATGAAGGTGCAGTTACGTTTACGCCCTGTGTACCGAAAATATTTCTGGCTGCCTGCTGAAGGATAAGACTGATTCCCCATGTTGCAAGGAGACTGTCAATTTCTCGTCCGTAAAGATGTGAAATAACAAACCGTTCAAGAAGGCTTCCCAGCAGATAGGTAACTCCGAAAGCAAAAGGAATGGCTGCGATGTAGTAAAGATCGCCCACACTTTCAGGAAGATAATGAATAAAGAACTGCTGAACAACATATGTCATATATGCGCCGATCATCAGAAACTCTCCGTGTGCCATATTGATAACTCTCATAAGGCCAAAGGTTATCGCAAGTCCCAGAGATGTAAGAAGAATTATGGAACTTAAGCTGATACCGTTGAACAGCGAATTTATAAACTGTACCATTTACAAGACTCCTTTATCAAAAAAGCAGTGCAGTTTCGAATTTTCCGCTGCACTGCTTATATGGAGATAGAAAACTAAAGTAGATTTTTAAGAAAAACAATTAGAAAAGTCGATGGGGAGATTACGGGGTTTCGCCCCGTGTCCCACGCTGACCCATGAATAAATCAGCGTTTACCCGGAAAACATTATTCGAGAGGCTGGATACCTGCATCA
>JAGDDO010000410.1 GCA_017848205.1 Oscillospiraceae bacterium
CCGGTTACTCCGTAATTCATAAAGGACATCTCGCCAAGTTCGCTGAAAATCTTTTTATTTCCGTCATAAAGAGTCAGTGTTACGTTTTTTAGTGCCAGTCCGTTCATTTTTTCACAGAAATCATCCGCAGTCTCAAGAGGAACAAGCGAAGGCACTATAGGAGTGACGGTATGCCCCGTTTCTTCGGCAAAGCGGTATCCGTCCCCTGTGGAGCCTGTAAGCGGATAGGAAGCGCCTCCTGTAGCTACAAGCACTGTCTGTGCGTTGTATTCGCCCCTGTCCGTCCTTATGCCGCAGCAGACACCGTCCTCGACGATTATCTCCTTTACGGTCTCGTGTACAAGCTTTACCCCTGCCTTTTTCATTTCACGGTCAAGGGCTGAAACTATATCGGCAGCCTTGTCCGAAACGGGAAAAACTCTGTTTCCGCGCTCAACCTTTAGCGGTACGCCTGCATTTTCAAAGAAATCCATAACGTCCTGCGGAGTAAAGGCTGAAAAAGAACTGTACATAAATCTGCTGTTGACCGGAACGTTTTCCATGAATTCATCACGGGTACAGAAATTTGTGACATTGCATCTGCCCTTGCCGGTTATGCGGAGTTTTTTGCCGATCCGGTCGTTCTTTTCGAAAACAGCCACTTTTCTGCCGGCACGGGCTGCTGTTATCGCCGCCATCATACCGGCTGCACCGGCACCTATGATTATACTGTCAAATCTCAAATAAATTCTCCCTTTGTCATCTGTCTGTTTTTTCGTAAACGTCGTACTCATCCCAGAGATGTTCGAGGGTCTCGAAGCTTCTGCCTATTTCCGCTTCCTTTTCAAGGCTTACCGCTGCAATAAGCGCATTGATAAGGCTTAAAGGAGCTGCCAGGGAATCGGCGAATGAGACCATGCCGCTTCCGGCTGTAAGCACGTGTCTTGCATTCTTCGCAATAGGAGAATGCATGCTGTCAGTTACTGCAATAGTTGTGGCACCCTTTCCTGAGGCGTACTCCATTGCAATATTCGTGTGCTTAGAATACCTCGGAAAACTTATGCCTATGACAACGTCGTCCTCGCTTACACGGAAAAGACGCTGAAGGATATCGCTTGTGTCAATGTTATTGAGGAGCACCACTTCATCAAAAATAATACTGAAGTAATAACGCAGAAATACTGCCAGGGCTGATGCGCTCCTTGAAGCTACTATGTAGATCTTCTTCGCTTTGAGAATAGCATCCACCGCACCGGCAAAGGCTTCCCTGTCGCCGTTTTCTCTTGTCTGTCTGATAAGCTCGATGTCCAGACTCATTACCTTGTCAAAAACATCGTTCTTGTCCATCTGGCTGCTTGCCAGCTCGATCCTCTGCACGGAAGTAAGCTTTGACTTCATTGCTGTCTTAAGATTATCCTGAAAACCCGGATATCCGTCAAAACCAAGTTCCATTGCAAAACGCACCACAGTTGATTCGCTTACACCTACAGTCTGACCAAGAGAAAGAGCCGTCATGAAAGAGGCTTTCTGATAGTTTTCGAGTATGTATTCGGCTATTTTTCTGTGTCCTTTTGACATGCTGCCGTAATTGCTTTTAATAGCTGCAAAAACATCTATACTGCTGCCCATATTATTTCTCCGCCTGTTCTTTATCTGCCGTTAAAAAGCAGATGGTTTTTCCGTCTGATTCAGCGATTATGCTGCCCTGCAGATCTGTCCTGAAAACACGGACTCCGTATTCTCCGAGCCTTTTCATTACTGATGCCGACGGATGATTATATGAATTACCTGCCCCGCAGGATATGACTGCATATTCCGGTTTAACTATTTCAAGAAATTCACTGCCGGTCGATGTTGAACTTCCGTGATGTCCCGCCTTCAGAACATCGATATCTTCGAGAACGCCGTTTTTCAGCATTTCGGCTTCGCTTTCCGTTTCAGCGTCACCGGTAATAAGAAAACTGTTGTCCCCGTGTACAAGCTCGGTAACCACCGAGTAATTATTGATCTCATCGTAGTCACCTGACGGCGCAAGGACCGAAAGTGATGATATGCCGAGATCCAGGGTCATTCCCGGAACTGCTTCAGTCATCGCTATACCCGCTTCTTCCGCGGTCCGGTTAAGCTCATGCCAGGCATAAAGATCATCTTCACTCTTCCCGGTCTCAGAAAAATCAGGAATCAGCAGAGTGCCTGTCTCAAAGCTTTCAAGCACCGTTTCTATCCCGCCGGTATGATCGGAGTGAGGATGTGTGGCTATGATGTAGTCAAGATGATCCACCTTCTGCGACACAAGATATGACCGTACTGCCTGTCCGGCATCCCTGTCACCGGCATCGATAAGCACGGTGCGGTCTCCTGATATTATCAGCGTGGAATCGCCCTGTCCCACATCGATGAAATGAACTGACAGTTCGGCTGATGTAAAGACAGGCGGTCTGAGTCCGAGGAAGACCATCATATCTTCGTAGGAAACAAATCCGAAAGTATCGGATACCGCCATGAGAAGTATGACAAGCAGAGCAGTGACTACAAGGATCCTTTTAAAAATCTTCATTACTTACTGTCCGCCGGCTTCATCGTCAGCTTTTCGGAGCCTGCGTTCGACCCAATCTGATTTTGTCATGAGGATCCTTCGCGGCTTTGAACCTTCTGAAGGTCCGATAACGCCGATCTCCTCGAGTTCATCCATTATTCTTGCTGCTCTTGCGTAACCGAGCTTCAGCTTTCTCTGGAGTGATGAAGTTGATGCCTGACCGAGTTCAAAAATAATGTCGATGGCTTTTTCAATAAG
>JAGDDO010000411.1 GCA_017848205.1 Oscillospiraceae bacterium
GAATTTATAAAGCTTTCAAAAAAATCTGAAGAGCAGCAATTCAAAAGTTCTACTTTTGAAGGAACTGTTGAACGAAGATCGTTCAGAGGAAATTTTACTGAATATACGGTAAACTGCGGGGGAAGTACGCTTATTGCGAGACGTGATCTTGATGAAGCTCCGCTTGAAGAAGGCGAAAAAGCTGATGTATTCATTTACAGAATATTCGTTACAAAGGGTGATGAAGTACAGCTTCTTAAGAACAATTCGCTTCGTGAAGAGTGGTTAGTTATCTGATATATCATGTCAGAAATCAGAAAATACTGCTGTGTCAGCGTAAATTTCAGAAACGCTGATATCAGTATAAGAAAACGTCTTGCCTTTAATGATGAACAGAAAAGGAAACTGATATCAGAACTGTCTGGTAAAGAAAACGGATGCGTATTGATCTGCACCTGCAACAGAACGGAGATATACTGTTTTGAAACTGCGGACAGAATTACTGCTGCAATGGCGGCTGAAAGCGGTATGAAAACAACAGACCTCACACCGTTTATATCAGTTTATTATGATAAAAAAGCATACAGACATCTTTACAGAGTAGCCTGCGGTATCGATTCAATGGTGATCGGCGAAGACGAGATACTAAGGCAGGTAAAAAACGCTTATGAGTTTTCAGTGAATGCCGGTGCATCAGATTTCCTTACAAATACACTGTTTCAGTCGGCATTATCGTGTGCCAAGCGGATAAAAACAGAAACATCTCTTTCGACAACACCAGTGTCTGTAGCAACTTTAGCTGCAAACGAAGCGGCATCCTTTGCCGGAAATGTAAGCGTACTTGTTATCGGTGCAACGGGAACCACAGGCAGTTCAGTTGTAAAAAACCTTGCGGCTCATAACAATGTGAACGTTGCTATGACCGTCAGGAAACATGGAGGAAAACTGACGGTTCCTGATATTCCTGAAGCGGAAGTTTTCGACTACAGTCAGAGGTATGATTTGATAGACCGTTTTGACTGTGTAATATGTGCAACATCAAGTCCGCATTATGTTCTGACTGCAGAAAAACTGAAAAGTCATATTTCACCGGGAAGGAAGAGACTGTTTATTGATCTGGCAGTTCCACCTGACATTGAAGATGCGGTTAGTGAAACCGATGGTGTGCAGCTCGAAGGAATAGATCATTTCAGCACTCTTGCTGCAAAGAACAATGAAATACGCCTTGACAGCGCGGCCGAAGCAGAAAACATTATAGACGAGGAACTTGATGAATGTTTGAAAAAAATTATTTTTCACTCTTTTCTGCCGCGTATGAAGGAAACACTGACTTTTATGGAGAGTATTCCGGCTGAAAAACTTATCTATATTATGAAGTCAGAACTTGACAGCACGGGATTTAAAAAAATGCTTGATCATCTTTCTTCAGCGGAAAGCGAGGCATGATCGTGGCTTATTTTCCTTTTTTTATAGATATAAAAGGCAGAAAGTGTCTCATAGTCGGAGGCGGGAATGTTGCAGCACGAAAACTAAAAAAAATAAAGGGTTTTGAAGCTGACATAACAGTTGTTGCTCCTGAAATATGTGATGAGATATCCGGTTCAGAAATAAAGATCATTAAACGAAAATTTGAAGATGCTGATGCCGAAGATGCGTTTATGGTCATCGCAGCAACAGATGACAGAAGTTTGAATCATCATATCTTTGAACTGTGTACGCAGAACGGCATCCTGATAAATACGGTAGATGATATCGAAAACTGCGGATTTATTTTTCCGGCTATTGTAAATAAAAACAGTATTACAGCTGGTATTTCAACTGGCGGTGAATGTCCTGCACTTGCAGGTGTTTTACGGAAAGCGGTTGATGAACTGATCGATGAGAGATATCTTTTTACAGCAGATATTCTCGGCAGATTCAGAGCTGAGATAAAAGGCAGGTTCGATACAGAAAATATGCGGAACAAAGCTATGAAAGCTCTTCTTGAAATGTGTATGAAGGCTGATATAAAACCGGACGACAATAGAATTTATGACCTTCTGGAGAAGATAGAAAATGACAGTAAAAATCGGAACACGCAGAAGTAAACTTGCTTTAAAGCAGACGGAAATGGTTATTAAAGCGATCAGAGATAAATTTCCTGATATTAATATCGAAACCGTTCATATCACTACTAAGGGCGACCGGGTACTTGACAGGCCGCTTGAAGCCATAGGCGGGAAAGGAGTTTTTATAGCTGAAATAGAAGAAGCACTTCTGCACGGTGTAATAGATCTTGCGATTCACAGTGCAAAGGATCTGCCTTCATCTCTTGCCGAAGGTACAGTAATAGGTGCAGTTCTTGAACGCGGAGATGCACGCGAGGTACTTATAGCCCGTAAAGGCGGCGTTTTAACTGAGAATTCAGTTATAGGCACCGGAAGCGAAAGGAGAAGAACACAGTTTACCGGTTCAGTACACCATGCTGTTTTTAAGGATATACGCGGTAATGTTGATACACGTCTTGATAAACTTGCAGAGGGACAGTATGACGGTGTAATTCTTGCAAAAGCGGGACTTGAAAGACTTGGTCTTGATAAAGATGACCGATTCGATTTCAGAATTTTTTCTCCGGATGATTTCATTCCTGCTGCCTGTCAGGGTATCATTGCAGTGCAGAGCAGATACGGTGATCTTGAAGAAATATTAAGGAACGTCGATAACCATGATACGCACATCTGTTTTAACGCTGAAAGAGAGATACTTAAACTTGAAAATTCAGACTGTTCATCGCCTTTAGGAGCATATTCCTTTATAGAAAACGGTATTCTGAAAGTTACTGCAGCGCGAGGCAGAAATCGTGGATATGCTGAAGGAGAAAAGAGTGAATGGCACGAACTTGCTTATAAAGCCTGGAGCAGAGTATGAACGGAAAAGTTTATATTATAGGTGCCGGATGCGGTGCCGCCGATCTTATTACTGTAAGAGGCCTTGAATATCTTCGTAAGGCTGATACAGTAGTTTATGATGCACTTATTGACAGCAGACTTTTAAGCTGCGTCGGTGACGGAACAGAACTTATCTGTGCCGGCAAACGTGCCGGAAGTCACAGTGCATCACAGGATGAGATAAATGAGATACTTGTAAAGAAAGCTCTTGAGGGACATACTGTTGCCAGACTTAAAGGAGGAGATCCCTTTGTTTTCGGAAGAGGCGGCGAAGAAATTGCAGCTTTAAACAACGCGGGCATACCTTTTGATATTGTTCCGGCAGTATCCTCAGCAATAGCGGTTCCGGAGCTTGCCGGAATTCCGGTTACTCACCGTAAGACAAGCAGAAGTTTTCATGTTATTACAGGACATACTGCCGGAGAGGAAAAGGATTATTCCGTATATGCTCTGACCAAAGGAACGCTTGTCTTTTTAATGGGCCTTAATAATATTGGAAAAATAACTTCTGATCTTATAAGCGGAGGAAAATCACCTGATACACCTGCTGCGGTAATTTCAGACGGGGCAGCACCAGAACAGAAAGTTGTTCGCGGAAATCTTGGTAATATAGCAGAGAAAAGCATCACAGAAAAATGCACTGCACCGGCAGTTATTGTTATAGGTGAAACAGCAGCAATGGATCTTTCTCCGACGCTAAGACTTCCTCTTGAAAATGTCACTGTGACTGTAACAGGAACAGCCGGGTTCTGTGATAAAACAGAAGAGAAACTAAGATCCCTCGGTGCATCTGTAAACAGCATTCCTCATCTTGTTCTTAAGGAATACGACAGTGTTCCGTCCCTTGACAAAGCGTTCGGAGAAATCGAAAAATATGGCTGTATAGCATTTACCGGACGTCAC
>JAGDDO010000412.1 GCA_017848205.1 Oscillospiraceae bacterium
TGATTCATTCTCGGACGGAGGAAAGTTCAATTCCATTGATGCCGCCCTTAAACGTACTGAACAGATGATAGCCGAAGGTGCTGACATTATCGACATAGGCGGAGAATCCACAAGACCGGGTTATGTACACATAACACCGGAAGAAGAGACAGAAAGAGTCTGTCCGGTAATCGAAAAGATAAAAGCTAACTTTGATGTACCGATATCAGTTGACACCTACCATTACCAGACTGCGGAAGCTGCAGTAAAATCAGGAGCCCACCTTATAAACGACATCTGGGGATTCAGATACGATAACGGAGAAATGGCTGAAGTTGCCGCAAAGTACGGCGTTTCAGTATGTCTTATGCACAACAGAAAAATTGCTGAATACGGCGACTTTTTAAATGATGTCGTAAGTGATCTTGCTGAAAGCATCAGCATAGCTGAAAAAGCCGGTATTGACAGAAAGAACATTCTCACTGACCCTGGTATTGGTTTTGCCAAAAGCTTTAAACAGAATCTTGAACTTACAAATCACCTTGAAGTCCTCGACAGACTTGGACTTCCGGTACTTCTCGGCACATCAAGAAAATCAATGATCGGGCTTGCTCTTGATCTTCCTTCTGAAGAGAGAGTTGAAGGTACTCTTGTTACGACCGTTATCGCAGTGCAGAAAAACTGCCTGTTTGTCCGGGTTCATGATATTAAGGAAAACAGACGCGCAATCACAATGACAGAAAAGATCATGGGAAAGATATAAAATATGGATATTATAAAAATAAAAAATCTCGAAGTATTCTCAAACCACGGTGTTCTTAAGGAAGAAAATGTTCTGGGACAGAAATTTCTCATTTCCGCTGACATTTATCTTGATACACGGGAAGCCGGAACCACCGACGACTTAAACAAATCAGTGAACTATTCTGAGATCTGCCATCTTGTAAAGAACATAATGGAGAGCAATACTTTCAAGCTTATAGAAACAGCGGCAGAAAAACTCGCAACCGCGATACTTCTCGAATACAGCCTTATAAAAAAGATAGTTCTCGAAGTCAAGAAACCGTGGGCTCCTATACTTCTTCCGCTTGAATACGTAAGCGTAACTGTAGAAAGAAAATGGCATAAGGTATTTCTTTCCCTTGGTTCAAACATGGGTGACAGAGAAAAATATCTTAATGATGCGGTTGAATTTTTAAAGAATGACAAATACTGCCGTGACATTAATGTTTCGTCATTTATTGAAACTGAACCATACGGCAACACTGAACAGGACAGTTTCATCAACTGCTGTGTAAGTCTTGAAACTCTTTACTCACCTCATGAACTTCATGAAGTTACTTCACAGGCCGAGAAGAATGCCGACAGAAAAAGACTGGTCCACTGGGGACCGAGAACTCTTGATGTAGATATTGTTTTATTCGATGATCTGATAATGCACGATGAAACGCTTACTATTCCGCATATTGATATGGCAAACAGAGAATTCGTTCTGAAACCTCTTGCAGAACTTGATCCGTACGCTGTGAATCCTGCACTCGGAAAAACAGCTGCCGCAATGCTGGCGGATCTTAAAAAGTCATGACAATAATTGCATGTGCCGACATGGAATGGGGAATCGGACGCGACGGTGGTCTGCTTTTTAATATTCCGGAAGACATGGAATTTTTTAAAACCGCCACCAGAGGAAAAACAGTGGTAATGGGACGTAAAACTTTCGAATCGTTACGGATAAAACCTCTACCGGGAAGAAGAAACATTGTACTTACAAAAAGCGAAAGTTTCTCTTTTGAAGGCACAGAGACTGCACACTCATTAACTGAACTGTTCTCACTTCTTGAAAACACACCGAAAAATGATGTTTTTGTTATCGGCGGTTCAAATGTATACAGGCAGCTTCTGAAATACTGTGATACGGCACTGATCACAAAGGTATCTGCTTACGGAAAGGCTGACAGTTTCATTGTCAATTTCGATAAACTTTCCGGCTGGAAAAAAGAAAGTGCCTCAGAGCTGAAGAACTGGAACGGAACTGAATTTCAGTTTGTTAAATACGTAAGATAATAATAATGACCCTCAGGTAACAGAAAAGCTCCTGCTAAACTTAAGGAAACGCTGATTTATGAATAAATCAGCTTGGGGCTCCGGGGCGAAGCCCCGCAAATCCCACATTCGGAAATCCGGCGAAGCCGGATTTCCGGTTTAATCAGTGTTTCCTTAAAATGAAAATAAGTTTAGCAGGAGCTGTTTTATTGTGTTTTAAAGCTGTACCGTATCAGATATTCTTTCCGTACTTTCTAAGAAGATTTTCCATATTCTCGTGGAGAATAAGCTCACGTTCCTCGGCTGTAAGAGGAAGCTTTGCGAAAAGTTCAAGTTCGTCACTCATGTTCCACATAGGGAAATCAGTACCGAAAAGAACATGATCAGCACCGAAAGCATCAACCATGTTTCTTACTTCTTCAGGAGTAAGCTTGTAAAGTGAACTTGAAGTGTCAACATATACGTTTCTGCCCTTGTATGCTTCAGGTGTTCTCTCCCATTCTGACCAGCCGCCGAAGTGCGATGCGATAACGTCAAGGTTCGGGAAAAGGTCCATTACCTTTGCCATCTTCTCAGGTTTAGACCATCCTGTGCGGTAGTCGCCGGTATGGAAAAGGATCGGCATTTTGCCTTCAGCTGCTCTGTAGATCTCAAAAGCCTTTTCATCGTCTATATCAAAACGCTGAAAGTCAGGATGAAGCTTAATGCCCACAAGCCCCATTTCGCGCGCTCTTTCAAGTTCCGCATCTATTCCCTGAAAATCAGGATGCATAGCACAGAAACCGATGAGTTTATCGCCGTGCTTTCTTACATTTTCAGCAAGGAAATTATTGATGCTTGCAACCTGCTCAGGAGCAGTGGCAACTGAAAGAATGACGAATTTATCAATACCGGCCTTTCTGCCCTCGGCAAAAACGGTATCAAGCTTTCCGTCATGTCTCATAGGAAGGTCGTAGAATTTTCCTATTCCTGCAACGGCCTTTTCTGCTATCTTATCCGGAAAAATGTGAACATGCGAATCGATTATCATTAAAAACGCTCCCTGTAATAATTACTCTGTTACTCATTCAGTATAAACTGATAGAGTAAACGACTGTACAAAACAGAAAACCTGAAGCCGGGTTTTCCCGCGCTTTGATCAGAGTTTTCCAAAATCGTCATCTATTTTCTTTAAAAATTCTGCTTTGAGAGTATCTGCGGCAAATGACGCTGTTACGGCATTTACGATCAGTTTCTTAAGTTCTGAGACTCCAAAGCCGAAAGCTTTTGCTGTTTTCTTAAGCTCATTTTTCAGGTCAGTGGACGACACGCTCATATTGTCGGTATTGATCGTTACTCTTATTCCCTGTTCCATGAATTTTCTTACGGGAAGTTCAGAAACATTCTGAACCACGCAGGTGTTGATGTTGCTCGTCGGACATATCTCAAGCGGAATGTCCTTTTCCTGCAGAAGCCTGACAACATTTTCGTCTTCTGCAGAGCGCACACCATGACCAATACGGTCGGCACCGTTTTCAAGAGCAGTACGGACACTGTCTGCACCGAGTGCCTCACCGGAATGAACTGTAAGTTTAACACCGAGCCGCTTTGCTTCCTTAAAAACATAAATGTAGTTTTCATTCGGAAACAGAGCTTCCGCACCGGCAAGATCGCAGGCGTATACACCCCTGTTCTGAAATTCATAAGAAAGTCTTACTGTTTCAAGATTTTCTGCATGGTTATCCGAGCCGTCACGCATACAGCAGAGAATGAGTCCGGCACGGAAACCGGATGCTGCAATTCCGTCGAGTACAGCTTTTACAACTTCTTCCTGAGTAAGTCCCTTTTCGCAGTGCTTCTGCGGTGCAAAACGGATCTCAGCATACATGAGCCCTTTTTCCGCAAGAGTCAGACACAGGTCTTCGGCTGCAGCTTTCAGGCTTTCCCTATGCTGCATAAGTGATACCGGCAGTGAAAAACGTTCAAGATATTCATTAAGATCAGAACAGTCCTCAGGGACCATAAGCAGGCTCTTTAAAACACTGTCGTCATCAGGAAGCGATACATTTTCAATCGCTGCAAGACGGCGGGCCGAAGCCACCGAAACCGATCCGTCCAGATGAAGGTGAAGGTCTGCAAGACAGTTTAAAGAGTCAATAAACGTGCATATATCCATTGTAATTCCCCCGTCCCGATAAGCTTTAAAAAACAGTCATTAAAGCGCCTGATATGAAATGGGATCAGACCCGGAATGGCTGTTTGTTTTTGAAAACTGCAAAGCGGTTTCTTAAATCACATACTATATTATAGCACTTTAAAGCGGAAATAACAAGAAATTATTTTTATTTTTTTCGGAAATACTATTGAACTTTTCTATAACTGGTGATATAATAGAATTCAGAGATTGAACTTGAAATTGAACTTTCAGGTATTTGAAATTGAACTTTCTATTTAAAGGTAATTTTTATGAGTGATAATTTTTTTTCAGAACGTCTGAAAGAGAAAATGAAAGAACGCTCTCTCAGACAGATTGATCTTTTAAAGGCCGCGGAAAAAAGCGGAATCAAACTCGGAAAAAGTCACATCAGCCAGTACGTAAGCGGTAAAACAGTTCCGCGTGACAATATAATCACCTTCCTCGCGGAGGTTCTTGATACTGATCCTGAATGGCTTAAAGGAAACAACAGTTCAGACACGGCAGATACAGCTCATGTCATATCTGAAAAGAATACTACAGGGGGAACCAAAATGAAAACATTCGGTAAATCATCAAAACTTGAAAACGTACTTTATGACGTAAGAGGTCCTGTCGTTGACGAAGCAGCAAGAATGGAGAAATCCGGCACACAGGTACTCAAACTCAACATAGGAAACCCAGCTCCGTTCGGTTTCAAAGCTCCTGATGAAGTTATATATGACATGCAGGCACAGCTTACATCATGCGAAGGCTATTCTGATTCAAAGGGACTTTTCTCAGCACGTAAAGCTGTAATGCAGTACTATCAGAACAAAAACATCGACGGAGTTACCATCGATGACATTTATACAGGAAACGGTGTAAGTGAACTTATCAACCTTTCAATGCAGGCTCTTCTCGACGACGGCGACGAAGTTCTCGTTCCTTCACCTGACTACCCTCTCTGGACTGCCTGTGTAACTCTTGCAGGAGGCAAGGCTGTTCACTACATCTGCGACGAACAGTCAGACTGGTATCCTGACATTGAAGACATGAAGAGCAAGATCTCTTCAAGAACAAAGGCTATCGTAATCATCAATCCTAACCCCCCGACCGGTGCTCTTTATCCGAAGGAACTTCTCGAACAGATAGTTGAACTCGCAAGAGAAAACCA
>JAGDDO010000413.1 GCA_017848205.1 Oscillospiraceae bacterium
ATACTTGAAAAGTTCCCGCACCTTACAGTTGATGTTAAGAATCCTGACGTGACCGTTACGGTCGAGATACGTGACACCAACGCCTACGTACACGCTGTAAGGATCCAGGGCGCCGGCGGACTTCCTGTGGGCAGCTCAGGAAATGCGATGCTTCTCATCTCAGGCGGTATCGACAGCCCGGTTGCCGGATACATGATGGCCAAGCGCGGCATACATGTAAGTTCCGTTCACTTCATCAGCCCGCCGTACACATCCGAGCGTGCCCGTATAAAGGTAGAACAGCTCTGCGAGAAGATAACAGCCTACTGCGGCGACATGGCATTCTTCTGCGTACCTTTTACCGAGATACAGGAAGCGATCAAGGACAACTGCCCTGAAGAGTACTTTACTATTATAATGCGCCGCCTCATGATGGAAATTGCACAGCGCCTCTGCGAACGTGAGAAGTGCCAGGCTCTTATCACGGGTGAAAGTGTCGGCCAGGTAGCAAGCCAGACACTCAGTGCCATTGCATGTACCGATGCCGTATGCCGCATGCCGGTGTTCAGACCGCTTATCGGCATGGACAAGACGGAAATAATTGAAATTTCGAGAAAAATAGACACCTTTGACATTTCAATACAGCCTTATGAGGACTGCTGCACGGTATTCACACCAAAGCACCCGAAGACAAAACCAACAGTTGAAGAGATCGAAAAAGCACAGAATTCGTTTGATTTCTCTAAAATGGTAGAAAAGGCTGTAGCAGAAACTGAGATCAGGATCATCAGGCACTGAGTTTTGTTCATGTTCTGTTAATAAAATATACTGATTTCGTTCATTTATATTGCGCACGTTCGATATAAATAAGAATGGATGTTTATAAAAGTTTGTGAAAATGCTAAAGATTCAGCTCGGAAACTTGACAAAGGAGTTACTGGAATGATAAAATGAGTATCACTGAACGAAAACACAAGGAAAGTACTGATTAACTGATCAGTGCAGGGGTCCGGGGCGAAGCTGGTGCTGCGGCCGGAACAGCGTTTTCGTACGGTGATGATCATAAGGAAACGGGATTTGTCACAGGATTCAGAGCGATTGGCTTACAGGAGAGATACACAATGAGCAGATCAGCTGTTCAGACTAATCAGCAGAAGAAATTTTCCTATGGTGATGTCTTAAGAAATATTTTCCCGTGGAAAGGTGATCCTGTCAGGGAAGTGATCAGAAAGATAGTATTCCTGATAGCGATAATCGTTTTCGGCATATGTGCCTTTCTGATATTCAATTATTACTACGAGAACTACAAGAGCAGGCATCTCTATAACGAGATAGCAAAAGAAGTGCCGAAGCTTGAGGAACTCGCTGAAGAAAAAGAAGAACCGACGCTTGTTGACGAGCAGATGCTTCCTTACATGGAAACACTCGTTGCCATGAATCCCGATATTGTCGGATACATCCAGATACCGGACAAAGACGGAAACTGCGAAGACAGCGGCGTTGATTATCCTATAGTGCAGAAACGCGATGAATGGGAAAAGGACTTCTACCTTGACCATAATTTCCGCGGTGAGTATGCGAAGGCAGGTACTTTCTACCTTGACTACAGAAATATTCTTACATCACGGGAACGCTCAGGAAACCTTATCGTCTACGGACACGAGATGATGGACGGAAGCATGTTCGGAAAACTCAAGAATTATGTGGTTGACTCATACTTTTACGAGGAACATCCGCTTGTACTGCTTTCATCAAGATATGAAGTATCCACATACAAGATCTTCGGCTATTACTACGCAGACGGCGGCGCCGGAGAATGTGACTTCTATTACACTGACAAGGTCGACTTCGGATCAGAAGACGAATTCTACGAATATGTCAACCAGATCAAAATGCGTGCATGGGCTGAAAACGGCGTCGATGTAAAATACGGCGATGAGCTCCTCACACTTTCGACCTGTGCGACAGATGCATATAACGATGCACGCTTTGTTGTTGCGGCACGAAAGGTAAGACCGGGCGAAGACAAATACGCCGGCACTGAGTACAGCAAAACACGCGACAATCCTCTCATGCCTCGTGAATGGTACAAGGCAAAGGGCGAGGAACCTCATTTCGACGACACAGATTTTGTGCCTTACGGATAAGAAAGGCAGACTTCTATTTATGGATAAAAAAAAGAAAACTATTATTGCTGTAAGCACAGCGGCAGCCGCCTTTGCGATCACAGCAGGAGTAATTTTTCTGAACAAGCCGAAGGAACCGGTGGTTGAGGTAACTCCTGAAGTTACAGAAGCGACTACTCTTCCGGCAACAGCACCGGTCACTGAAGCAGAGACCGAGCCTGTAACAACATATGAGCCGTTTTCAAACGGACTCTGCTTAAAGGCTCAGGAATATCACGGATATAACTCTGATACAGTCGGCTGGATAAGAATAAGCGGTACAGTTATCGACTACCCGATAACACAGACAGGTGACAACGACTACTACATCGACAAGGACTTCTACGGAAATCCTGATCCTGCCGGATGGGTGTTCATGGATTACCGCTGCGGTATCCGTTCCGATTATTTTACGGACAACACTCTTCTTTACGGTCACAACATGGCCTCAGGCGTAATGTTCAGTGACCTCAAGAACTATGAAAGATATGCTGACTTCTATGAACGCAATCCTATTGTGGAGGTAAGTTCACTGACGACAGATTATCAGTATAAAATCTTTGCGTTTATGCCTTGCAACGGTGTTCACGGTTCAGACTTCGAGTTCTGGAACTACATTTTCTTCTCAAGGGAAAAGGAACCGGAGTGGACTTTAAGAGAATATCTTTCCAAGATAGACGCTAAATCACTTATCACGACCAATGTTGATCTTCGTGAAGATGACAAATATCTCGCGCTGTCAACATGCTACGGCGGTGACACAACTGATCCGACCCGTTTTGTCGTTCTGGCAAGAATGGTCAGACCTGGTGAAGATCCGTACGAAGGTACTACAGGAAGCGTAAGACGCTATTAAGCAGGTCCTGACAGGTTCACTGATCAGAATCTTGCTGATACCTTCAGGTAAGTGAAATTTAAAGACCTTAAAAAGGTTCGAATGGAGTTTTTATGAAAGAACAATTACCACTAAAGCGAATATTTATCGGGCTTGTGGCAAGTGTGACAGCAGGTGTTGCTGTGACAGCGGCAGGTGCGGTAGATAACACGGTACTGGTTCGTCCTGAAAAGGCTTCGGGTCACTCTTACATTGTAAAGAGCGAAGCTGCAGCAGACAACACATACAGTGCCGAAGCCTCAGTTGTAGCGCTCAATCATGAAGAAACTAACAACAGTATAACAAAGCTAACAGATCTTACTACAGTTTCATCGAGTGCATTCAAAGCAGAAGCGGAAGAAGCCGTTTTACCGGCGGTAACCGAAACTACAGCTGCAGAGGAGTCACAGGGAGAATACGAAGCGGAAGAATGGTGGAAAGCCGGTCTTTCCGACTACAATGAAAATCTCGAAAAGGAAGACCTTGTTCCGACTACAACAGCAGTCGAAACGACAGGGTCTGAAGAGGCAGATAACGAAGCAGAAGAAAGCGTTGATGAAGAGGGCGAACAGATCACAGAGCAGTACTCATCTGATCCTACAGTCATCAGGGAAGCTTCAGACTGCTCGCAGTCAGGTGTTTCAGTAGGCGCAGCGGAAATAAGACTTCCGTCTGAGCTTTCACCGAACACAGTATATTTTACAAGCTACGGATACGGACACGGCATAGGAATGAGCCAGAACGGTGCCAACTACTATGCAAAGTACGGCGGCTGGGATTATCTTCAGATACTCGGTCACTACTATCCGGGAACATCTGTTCAGTATAATCCGGGCGTGGAAAATGAAACGATCACTGTACGAGGAATTTCAGGAAGTGTTGTTGACATCATCTCGATGGTGTGCAACGCCGAAATAGGTTCTTCGTTTGAAACAGAAGCCATCAAGGCACAGGCGGTGGCTGCCTACACCTTCGTTAAGCACGCAGGCGGCAGCACAAGCGGCATGGCTATCAAGTCCGGTCCTGACCAGAAGATAATCGATGCAGTACGTTCAGTGCTCGGACAGGCGGTTTACTACAACGGCGACTATGCGCTTACAATGTTCTGCGCATCAAGCGGCGGTGCAACAGCATCGAACAAGGACATCATAATTGATGACCTTCCTTACTTAAGATCAGTCGTTTCCGAATATTACGCACAGTACGATCCGCACTATGGTTAAATGTCATCCATGAGCGTTGACACACTTCGCTACAGGATTCA
>JAGDDO010000414.1 GCA_017848205.1 Oscillospiraceae bacterium
CCTACAGCAATAAAGGTATTTCAGGCATGAACTCAGGACTTGACACTGAAAGTCTTGTCAAGTCAATGATGAGCGACATGCAGACAAAAATAGACAAGCAGGAACAGCAGCAGAAAGTTCTTGAAATGAAGCAGGATCAGTATCGTGAGGTTGTTGACAAGATCAATGATTTCCGGGGAAAATATTTTTCGGTTACCGGTGAGAAATCTCTCGCTCTTACTTCCAGCTTCAAGAGTACAACTACTGAAAGTACATCTTCTGCAGTAAAGGCAGTCTCAACAGCAGATGCAGTTGAGGGAAGCTTTGATGTTGAAGTACAGCAGCTTGCTTCTAAGGCTAAGTTTACAAGTAAAACCAGTGCCAGCGGTAATATGGAAGTTAAAGTTGGCGGAGATCTTATGTCAGCTTCTGCTACTAAAATGACTATCAATGTCGGGGGTACAGACATTGAAGTTGATATCAGCGGTTGTGCATCGGCAAGTGATATGGCCGACAAGATCAACAAGGGTATAACAACATACAACAGACAGAATTCATCATCTGCTGTTGATGTAACAGTTTCAGTTGGTTCAGACGGAAAGCTTAAGTTCTCGGGAACAGGCGATTCAACAGATATCACAGTAAACGGAAACGGTGCGACGGTAAAAAATGCTTCCGTTACTTCAGGTAAATTTGACAAGTCAAAGCTTTCCGATGAAGCGAAGGATTATAAATTCAAATTAAACGGAGAAGAAGTTACTGTAAGTCTCAGCAAAAATGATTCTGATGAAGATATTCTTTCGAAGATCAATGCTCAGGTTTCAGGAAAAGGCGTAACAGTATCCTATGACGGAACCGGAGACGATAAAAAGCTTAAGTTTACAGGTAACTCTGACGTTGAAAAGATCACCGTTGAAGCTTCTTCAGAAGACGGACACGGAAATGATTTTAAAACTCTTGGTTTCAGCAGCAAGCAGGAAGGTTCAAGAACTTCTGAAGTTACAGCTGATGTTCCGGAGATCGAATCAAAGGGTAAGCTGAATATAACATTCAACGGTGTCACAAAGGACATCTCACTGACGTCAACAGATACAGCTGACAGTTTCAGTGAAAAGCTTTTCCAGGCCTTCGGATCTGGTATCCATTTTGATGCAGACAGCGGCGAGATCACAGCCGGTACCGGAAAGAACATAAAGATAAAGGGTGACGAAAGTGCCCTTGAGTTCATCGGTATGGATTCAAAGGGTGCGACCAACCAGCTTGATACATCAATGACACTTAAAGAGCTTTACGGATATAGCGATTCTGACAATATCGAGTTCACAATAAACGGAACGAACTTCTCGTTCACAGGGGATACAAAGCTTTCCGACATGATGACGGAAGTAAACGAGAGCCGTGCAGGTGTTACTATCACCTACAATTCTCTTAATGACAAGTTTAGCATTACCGGACAGGAAACAGGATCATCATCTTCTATTACAGCGAGTGATACAACTGCTAATGGTGTACTTAAAAAAATGTTTGGCGTATCGTCAATAGATCCTGAGCAGTATGAAGAAGCAAAAGGAAAAGATGCAATTGCAATAATTGACGGTGAAAAAGTAGAGTATTCCGGCAATGATCTTACATACAACGGCATCAATCTTACACTCAAGAATGTTACAAACGGTCCTGTAAACATTGAGACCACAAACGATAATGACAAAGTGCTTGATAACATAGTATCATTCGTTGAAGACTACAATGCACTTATCAAAGACCTTAATGACAGAACTCATGAAAAGGCTGAATACAAGCAGTACATGCCTCTTACTGATGCACAGAAGGATGAAATGACTGAAAGTGAGATCAAGAAGTGGGAGGAAAAGACCAACAAGGGCCTTTTAAGCGGAGACAATGATATTTCAAGTTTCCTCAATGAAATGCGTACAGTTCTCTATACTAAGGTAGGAGACAAGAAGCTTCTTTCCGAGATAGGAATAGAATCAAGCAGTGACTGGAAAGACTACGGCAAGCTTACGATCAACAAGGACAAGCTCAAGGATGCTATCCAGAACGATGCCAAGGGCGTTGCTGATATATTCACAGGCTCAAACGGCATAGCCTCAAGACTTGACAGCGCATGCAAGAAGGCAGCCAATACTTCTTCCGGTTCGCCTGGTTCACTTGTATCACTTGCCGGACTCAAGGGCAAGGCTACTGAAAAGAACAATACTATAAGCAAGCGTATCGATACTATCAAGGAAACTATCAAAAAGCTCAAGGAACAGTATGACTCCAGAAAGGAAAGACTGTGGAAGCAGTTCAACTCGATGGAATCGGCTCTTGGAAATATGAATTCAACAGCAAATTACTTCGCATCAATGATAGGCGGAGGATTCTGATAACAACATCGGTGAATGCCTGATGATCCATCCGGTATTCACAGTAACAACACTATTTAATCTACCCGAAAGGAGAAGTCTTCTATGGCTGCTTCAAATCCATATAACAATTACAAAGAACAGGCAATAATGACCATGACACCGGGAGAGCTTATAATAGTTCTTTACGAGGAATGCATAAAAATGCTCAATCACGCTGTCTTCTATATTGAAGAGAAGAACGACCCGGATGAAGCTGACAAGGCTATCAGAAAGGCGCAGAGAATAATCCACTACCTTGACGGCATTCTCGATTACAAGTATGAAATATCGTCAAATCTTCACATGCTTTACGATTACTTTATAAGAACTCTTGTTCAGGCGAATATCCGCAAGCGTGTCGAGGTATTAAAGCCGATCATCCCGATGCTTTCAGAACTGAAGGATTCATTCCAGCAGGCTGAAAAGAAAGTACACATGAAATAACCTGTTGAGCACCCTGGCCGAAAGGTCAGGGTGTTTTGTGTAAACTTCGTAAATACGACGTTCAGGCCCTTAACTTGCATAAAAAAAGGTTTTGTGGTAAAATAAGAAAGTATACAATTGACAGGAAGGATAATGGGTGTGACAAATAACCGTAATTCTCTGCTTGGAAGAGACGCTGACATTACTGTTGACAGGCAGCAGGGCATGAGGAACGTCGGACGCAAGAGCATGAGCTATCTTGTGAAGATGGGTTTCTTTACTGCTGAAAAGGATCTCCCCAGACAGGAAAGGCACATGATCTATATAATGGGTGCTGAAGATGTCTCCGAAGACTTCAGAGGGAAGATACTTGCCATTATAAAGCGCCCTGCTAAAGAGCGGCTTCTTTTTGTTGCTGCTCCCGAAGGAAAACTCTACTGTGAGCAGCAGATACGTGAATGTCTCGGCTTCTACGAAAGACAGTATAAGTCTGATTTTGAATTTTTCATGACCATAGTCTGCGGAATGATACTTGTAAAGGACTACGGTGACAGGATCAGGTTTCTTTTAGCCGAGGACAAAAAAACAAAGAAAGTCAGCTTTATAAAGGACGTCATAAACTACGGCGAGTCTGAAAAACAGGCTTCCGTCCGTGTAGTAAATTACTACACCGGAATAAAGCCGGACGTTGATGATTTCAAAACTGAATACACCCTTGGAACTCCTGAAGGAAAAAAGCAGAAGACAATAATGTATTTCGGAACATACACAGAAAGAAAACTCAGAATTCCGGAGGACTGCAGTTTCCGGACTGTTAATCTTGAATTTGATCAGGCTATAAGAAGCCTTGACGATCCGCAGGAGAGGATCCTGCTGATGGAGGCAAAAGAACATTATGACAAAAAAAGAAAAGGCAGTTCTGGTATGTGAGCGGCTTAAGGAGAAATATCCTGAAGCTGTCTGTTCACTCGTTTACGACAAACCATACGAACTGCTTATCGCAACCAGGCTTTCGGCACAGTGTACCGATGCCCGTGTAAATATAGTCACGAAAGATCTGTTTGCAAAATATCCTACGCTGCAGAGCTTTGCAGACGCTTCCTTAACTGAACTTGAGGAAATAGTAAAGCCATGCGGCTTCTACCGGAACAAGGCGAAGAGTATAAAGGAAATGGCCGCACTGATCATTTCCGACCATAACAGCGAAGTACCTGATACAATGGAAAAACTCACTTCGCTTCCGGGCGTGGGACGCAAAACAGCAAACCTCATTCTCGGTGATGTATACGGGAAGCCTGCCATAGTTACTGATACGCACTGCATCAGAATAACGGGAAGGCTCGGACTTACAAACAACACCGAACCGCATAAAGTCGAAAATGATCTGAGAAAGATCGTTCCTGCAGCTGAAGGATCAGATCTTTGCCACCGCCTTGTGTTTTTCGGACGTGAGATCTGCCGGGCAAGGAAACCGCTCTGCGGTGAATGCTGCCTTTCGGATATATGCAGATCCTGCAAAAAAGAAGCAGGAGCTGAGTAAAAGATCCATTTCCGGTAACAGGCTGATCGGAGGAAAGTAAATGAAAAGAAAATGTATGAGTCTGCTTCTTGCTTTTGCAGTTGCAGGTTCAGAACTTTTTTCGGAAGTTTATTTAAAAGATAATTACAGTGTTGTCTGTTCAGCAGCTTCATATCAGATAAGCGAGAACGGACTTGCTCTTATTAAGAGTTTTGAAGGATTTACGCAGTATGCCCAGTGGGATTACCATCAGTGGTCGATAGGCTACGGCACGGGTGTAAACAAGGATGACTATCCGGACGGCATTACCGAAGCCGAGGCTGACAGACTGCTTCGCGAGGTGGTCGTTGTCTACGAGAAATTCGTGCGTAATTTTCTTGACAAGTACGGCCTTTCAGTGACCCAGAACCAGTACGATGCACTTGTAAGCTTTACGTACAATATGGGCAATGTCTGGAACAATACATCTGAGGTCACCATAAGGACATACCTTATAAACGGCATCGAAAACTATACACCTGAACAGATAACCGCTGCATTCAAGCTCTGGTGCAAGGCCGGAGGAGAAGTGCTTCCGGGGCTGGTACGCAGGCGAGAGGAAGAAGCAGCGCTTTTCCTTTCGGGTGTTGACTATTCGGTGAATGAAAAGGGTGAAAAGTGGAGAGTGACATCCTCGACCGGGATCCGTCTCAGGAAGGATGCTAATACTGAC
>JAGDDO010000001.1 GCA_017848205.1 Oscillospiraceae bacterium
AGATGGCAAATGATTTTTTAAACTAACTGCAGCTGTACACACTATAAGGAACGATGCCGCTGCGGCTGCTATCCTTATCCATACATTCTTACGTGAAGGTTTTACAACACTTATCTTTTCTTCATTTTCGCATGTGATATCACTTTCCGAACTCAGCATCTTCTTCATACGTTCGCGGAATTCGTCGTTACATTTTATCTTCTGCATAAAATCACAGTATTCTTTAAGCTTCATAAAAATATCCCTCCTTTTCAAGTTCTATCTTCAGCTTCGCTCTGCCGCGGCGCAGAAGCGAACCGACTGTATTTTCATTCTTTCCGAGAACGGAAGCTATCTCCTTTATGCTGTAGCCTTCAAAATAGTGAAGGTAAATCACCAGAGAGTATTTCTCCGGAAGCTTTTCGATCCGTTCCCTTATTTCGTTGTCCTTCTCAGAAAATTCGCAGCTAAGTGTATTTTCAAGTGCCTCATCTATATGAGATGTTTTGCTTATTCGCGCACTTTTCCTGTAATTCTTGCAGTGGTTCACTGCCGCTCTGATAAGCCACGCCTTCATATGTTCGTCGCTCTGAAAATCCTGCGGTGATGAATGAAGTTTCAGAAAAATCTCCTGTGTGATATCTTCCGCTTCATGAAAGTTTCCGGCAAATACATATGCCGTTCTTAAAACCATGTCGCCGTATTTTTCAAAGGCATACAAAGCTGTATTTTCACTCATCCGCTCTCCTCCTTTCATCAACATTTAACTTTACCGATAAAGTATGGTGATCATTTCACCGTAAATATGCATACCGGAAAGCCGTATCGTTCCGGCTTTCACAGTAAATACAATTCACATATAAGTTTTCGTGCATAATTTAAAAAAAATTTCCCCTGACACTAAAATACGGATAATCGCCGTTTGAAGACGGTTATCCGTATTGTTAATTATAGTGAACGTAAAAATCTTTTTTGCATTCACTATAATTTATAATTCTCTGTATATCTTCAGGTGATGTCAGAGCATTCACCGTAAAAATTATTGATCAATATCACTGCTTCATCAAACGGATCAGATGTCATATCGAGCCAGTGTATATCCTTTCTTTTGCGGAACCAGGTCATCTGTTCCTTGGCAAGATGACGTATTTCCATGAACAGCTTTTCATAGAACGCTTCGTAACTGTCGAATTCTTTTCTTAAATACATGAGAATGTACCGGTATTCAAGGCCAAGGCCGTAGAGAAATTCATCAGTCGCACCGTTCTCACGCAGTTTAACTATCTCATCGATCATGTTCTGTTCTTCAAGACGCATGTCAAGACGTTTTTTGATTCTGTCATAGAGTATTTCGCGTGGCCAGTTCGTTGCCAGCACAAGTGTCTCATATCTTGGTGTATTTTCCGGCTCATCGGTATTACCGAGAATAACCCTCTCAACAGCACGTTCAATTCGCCTTTTATTGCACAGATCCAGTTTTTTCAGAACTTCCGGATTCTTTTCCTCTAAGAATGAAATAAGCTCCTCCAGCGATTTTGAAGCGACTTCATTTCGCAGCTCCGGATCTATCTGTTTTCCCGTAAGATTGTATCCGTCCACAACCGAATTAACGTAAAGGCCGGTACCTCCGACCATAAAGGCTTTTACTCCACGAGAATGGATATCATCTATTGCATCGTATGCAAGCTTCTGAAAATCCTTCACTGAGAAGAAATCATTCGGCTCTGCAACATCAAGAAGCCAGTGCGGGACGCCTTGGGTTTCCTCCGGTGTCACCTTACCGGAACCGATGTCAAGACCTTTAAACACCTGCCTTGAATCAGCCGAAACTATTTCCGCATTATATTTTAAAGCAAGGTCAATACCCAGTCCGCTCTTGCCGGAAGCTGTAGGACCTGCTATAACAACAAGTTTGTTCATATATAATTCTCCATTTTAATGATCCTATGAATGTACTGCAGAAACAGGGAGCTGCGGGGCAGCGCCCTGCACTGATTGATGAATTAAACAGTGCTATCCTATCTTAAGATCTCATCTACCGTAGTAACCGTACTGAAACTTCCCTTGTTTCGCGCAATTATCTCCTTCATTTTCTGAAGTTCAAAGTAGCTGACGTAACAGATAACAGTTTTATTCTCTCCCGCAATAACACCGTAGGAGTTCATGATAGTGCATGTCTTGTTAAGCTCTGCTTTAATATCTTTTACAATATTGTCAGGTTCCTTTGTAATAATGGTAACCTGCTTGACTGCGTCAAAATGGTCGGTGATACTGGTGATTATCGAAGTGGCAACCACGTAAACCAGCAGGCTTAAAAGTGCGGCATTCTGATTTATTACAAGGAAGGCAGCCATATAAACGCAGGCATTAAATCCAAGAAGAATATACGTCAGACTGTAGTTCTTTCCTGTCTTTGCAGAAAGAAAATCAACGATAATATTTGCAAGTATC
>JAGDDO010000043.1 GCA_017848205.1 Oscillospiraceae bacterium
AGTCTTCGATAAGTGCACAGAGTTCAGCAGTAAATCCTGCGTTGTAGTCGATGGCAACCTCACTGTTCTCGTATGAATTTACCTGGTCTTTGTAAGAATCGTCGCTGCTCGGACCGCCTACGAGAGCGCCGTAGAGAGTGTGGGCATATTCTGTCTGCCATGTTTCTCCGTTAGCTTCAGCGGCCTTAGGTGTTGTACCGAGTTCGTTCCAGTGGTCATCATGGATACCGCTGGCTGCTCTGTGGTGCGGTGCCTTCGGGTTGTTTTCGCCCATACCGAGAACGTAGGACATCTTGTTTGCATTGTCGCCGAAGCAGTAGTCCATTGTAGACTTAGCGAATTCGTTGTATTTCTTGCTTAAGTCAGCATCATCCTTGAAAATAGTGTCGCTTGCGAGTGATGCAAGGAATGCTGTTGTTGTTGCGTGTCTGAGTGAACCCCACTGGAAGAGCCATGCAAGGCCGTCAGGTGTGTGGCTGATCTGCTTTCCGCCGTAACCTGTTGTCCAGTATTCGAGGTGCTTCTTTACCTGAGTTTTCCATTCATCTTCGCCTGTGTTCTGAGCGTAGAGGAGCATAGCGCCCTGAGTTGTGTCATCCCAGCAGTGGCCCCATGTGAACTTCATTTCTTCTGACTGCTGTTCCTTGTCAAGGTTTGGAACATATGAAGTAGCCTTGTCGAGATAATCCTTTTCGCCTGTAGCCTTGTAGAGCCAGTTTGCAGCGAAGAAGAGGTCGTCATAGAAAGATGACGGCTTGTAGTACGGATGTTCTTCCTTGTCATCGCCGATAGACTTTTCTGCGTCGGCTCTCTTGAAGAGATCCTTTGCGTGCTTGAGATAGTTCTCGTCACCGAATACCATGTAGCCGGCTGCAAGAGCACATGCCATCTGAGCTTCGATACAGCTGTCCTGACAGGTGTAGGCAGGACGAGGATCCTTGCCGCCCTTGAGGAGGTACTTGTTCATGTAAACTTCAGGACTGCCCCACCATACGTGGTCGAATGAGCCTTCGCCGATCATGTATACGATGCTGTCGCCCTTGTCTGATTCAACTATGTAGTCAAGACCCCACTTGAGGTTGTTTTTATAGAGTTCGTCAAGACCTGCCTTTTTAACAGCGTCGCCGTATTCAACAAGGCCCCATCCGAGAAGAGTAGCTGAGTAAGCGTTTGTGAGAACGAACTTAAGGTGGTCACCGGCATCGAACCAGCCGCCCGGAACAACGTCGTTGACCATGCTGTCGCCGCGCCATGATACTTCGTTCCATTCAGGAAGCTCGCCTGCCTGCTGTACTTCATAGAAGAACATTGATTTCTGAAGAGCTTCTGCGTAGTTGTAGCTGCCTGCAGCAGTTACTGTGTTTTCAGCCTTTGCACCGCCGAAAACTGTTGCACCTGAAGCAGCAAGCACAAGTGCTGTTACAGATGAAACGATTCTTTTGGATAATGAATTCACTTGAAATTCTCCTTTCAAAATTAAAACATGGAAAACACCAGTCGGAAAACAGATACGGCTGTTCCGGATCTGCGGGCAGGGCGGATATGCTGTAAAACCACCATTCCGCCTTTGTATTCCGGGCGTTTTCTAAGAACCAACCAAAGCAGATGTAAAAAAATCTGCCCCATACACTATTATTATATCAGTAATTTAATACAAATTCAACAGAAAAATAAATATATTTTTTATGGAATCATTGATTAATTCGGAAATATGGCTCCGACGTATTTTCAGAGCAGGGGATTGCGGGGCTTCGCCCCGTTTCCATATTAGTGGCTGCGGAAAAAAACAGACCCGGCGTGGTCGGGTCTGTCGATGTGCAAAGCACAGTTTTGTATCATTTAATCCTCGTCGTCCAGATCATTTATTCTGTGATAAATATCTTCCATTCGCATATCTGTGCTGTTGATGGTGTCTGCAAGGGCCTTCAGTTCTTCTGAAAGATCAGCAGGCACGTTGTTCTGCGTCTTGTATCTGAGCTGGTGTTCAAGGCTTGCCCAGAAGTCCATTGCGATGGTCCTTATCTGTATCTCAACAGGCACGACTTTTTTGCCGGTGGAAAGATAGACCGGCACCGTCACGATAAGATGCAGGCTTCTGTATCCACTCGGCTTCGGGTTCTGAATGTAGTCCTTCTGCTTGATTATCCGTATGTCGTCATGCATCGAAAGATAGTGCGCTATCTGGTAAATATCCTCAATGTAGTGGCAGATAACTCTTACCCCCGCAATGTCATGCAGGTTGCTTAAAATAGATTCTGCCGTAATAGGAATCCCTTTCTTGATAAGCTTGTTTGCAATGCTTTCCGGCGACTTCAGTCTGCTCGAAATATTGTGTATCGGATTTCGTGAAAAATTTGACTGAAACTCACTGTCTATGATCTCGAGTTTCGTTTCGATCATGTGTATTGCCGAATCATAAAGATGATTGATCTGTATGAACCCGTAAAACTGTTCAATGAACTTCTCTATATTAATATTATACGGGTTTTCCTTGTTCAGAACTGAAAGATCAAATTCCATACTATCGGGCTCCTTTCTTCTCGTGTTTACTATAGTATACTAAATATTAAACCGAATAGCAAGGACAACGGCAGTTTTTTTATCAGATTTTCATAAAAATACCGCAAGAAGTTTTAAATCAGATTGCAGGAAAAGCCTTGAAGAAAAATGAAAAATAGCGTATAATTAAAGAGATTACGTATTTGCTTTATGTTGGCATATAATACTTTACAAATGTTAGATCTATGGAAACGCTGATTTATTCATAAATCGGCGTGGGGTCCGGGGCGAAGCCCCGCAAACCCGATCTTATAATTCTGATAAATATGTTATATGATTTCTTTAGAGGAGGTTTATAATATGACTGAAAAAACCGTTATTCCTTTTCAGGGAACTCCTGAGCAGGAGGCACAGCTTAAGGAGGTCATCGCCAGATACCATGACCAGCCCGGAGGACTGATGCCGGCACTGCAGGAAGCGCAGGGGATCTACGGATATCTTCCTGTTGAGGTACAGAGGATGATCGCTGACGGAATGAACGTATCGCTGTCCGAGGTGTTCGGAGTAGCCACATTCTACTCGCAGTTCTCTCTTACTCCGAAGGGTAAGCACAGAATAAGCGTCTGTCTCGGTACAGCCTGCTATGTCAAGGGATCTGACAAGATACTTGAGGCTGTTGAACAGAAGCTCGGCATTAAAAGCGGCGAATGCACACCTGACGGTATGTTCTCCATCGATTCATGCCGCTGCGTAGGTGCGTGCGGACTTGCTCCTGTTATGCTCGTCGATGACGACGTTTACGGAAAACTCAAACCGGAACAGGTCGCTGGTATCATAGACAGTTATACAGAATAGGAGATATGGCAGTATGACTATTGAAGAACTTAATAAGATAAAAGCCGCAAAAGCGGATATTGTTAAAGTCAGAACTATCATCGCCGAGGAAGGTGAAAAGCTTTCAAAGGTAACAGGATACCGCAAGCAGGTACTTGTATGCGGCGGTACAGGATGTCAGTCATCCCACAGTGCACAGGTCCTTGAAGCCCTCAACGACGAGCTCGCTGCAAAGGGAATTGCTGACGAGATACTCGTTGTAAGAACAGGATGCTTCGGCCTCTGTTCACTCGGGCCGATCGTTATCGTATATCCTGAGGGAACATTCTATGCACAGGCAACACCTGAAGGCATTAAGAGAATAGTTGACGAACACCTCATCGAAGGAAAGATCTGCAGGGATCTTCTCTATCAGGAGACTGTTCACGAGGACGGATCCATCATTTCACTCAGTGAAACTAATTTCTACAAGAAACAGATGAGAATCGCACTCAGAAACTGTGGTGTCATCGATCCTGAAGATATTGAAGAATATATAGCTACTGACGGTTATCAGGCTCTTTACAAGGTGCTCACATCCATGACGCCTGGTGAAGTCTGTCAGGTAGTTCTCGATTCCGGCCTCAGAGGAAGAGGCGGTGCCGGATTCCCGACCGGACGCAAATGGATGTTTACAAAGGACGCTCCGGGCGAAGTGAAGTACGTTGCCTGCAACGCCGACGAAGGCGACCCGGGTGCATTCATGGACCGTTCAATTCTCGAAGGCGACCCGCACGCGGTTATCGAAGCTATGATCATCGCTTCCTACGCTGTCGGCTCACATCAGGGTTACGTTTACGTCAGAGCGGAATACCCTGTAGCAGTTCACAGACTTAAGATCGCTCTTGGCCAGGCAAGAGAATACGGACTTCTCGGAAAGAACATTCTCGGATCCGGCCACGACTTCGACATCGAGATAAGACTCGGTGCCGGTGCGTTCGTATGCGGTGAGGAAACAGCTCTTCTCACATCCATCGAAGGTCACCGCGGCGAGCCTCGTCCGAGACCTCCGTTCCCGGCAGTAAAGGGCCTTTTCGGAAAGCCTACACTGCTCAACAACGTTGAAACATATGCAAATATTGCTCAGATAATAAGAAATGGTGCAGAATGGTATTCAGCCATCGGTACTGAAAAGTCAAAGGGTACCAAGGTATTCGCCCTCGGCGGAAAGATCACCAACGTCGGACTCGTTGAAGTACCGATGGGTACAACTCTCCGCGAGATCATCGAGGAGATCGGCGGCGGTATTCCTGACGGCAAGGCATTCAAGGCAGCCCAGACAGGCGGCCCTTCAGGCGGATGTATCCCGGCAGAGCACATCGATACTCCGATCGACTACGAAAGCCTTTCAGCTCTCGGCTCAATGATGGGTTCAGGCGGACTTATCGTAATGGACGAAGACAACTGTATGGTCGACGTTTCAAAGTTCTACCTCAACTTCACTGCAGATGAGAGCTGCGGTAAATGTACTCCGTGCCGTGTTGGTACAAGAAAGCTCCTTCAGCTTCTTGAAAAGATCACGGAAGGAAAGGGCGAACCGGAAGATCTCGAAAAGATCCGTGACCTTGCAACACACATGAAGTCATCTTCACTCTGTGCTCTCGGTCAGTCAGCACCGAACCCTGTACTTTCAACTTTACAGTATTTCGGCGATGAATATCTTGCCCACATAAACGAAAAGAAATGTCCTTCAGGCGTATGCAAGAGCCTGCTTCAGTATGAAATAGTCGCTGACAAGTGCAAGGGATGTACTCTCTGTTCAAGAAAATGTCCTGTCGGAGCTATTACAGGTACAGTCAAGGAAGCTCACACCATCGATACATCAAAGTGTATCAAGTGCGGTGTATGCATAAGCAGCTGTAAGTTCGGCGCTATCATCAGAAAGTAAGGCACAGGAGGATATTTATATTATGGAAATGATTCATCTTAAAATAAATGGTATTCCGGTCGAGGTACCTGCCGGCTCTACTGTTCTTGAAGCAGCAAAGGCAGCTAATGTGGATATACCGACACTCTGCTATCTCAAGGATATCAACTGTATCGGTGCCTGCCGTATCTGTGTTGTTGAAATAACAGGCGCACGCGGACTTGTTGCAGCATGTACACATCCTGCTTCTGAAGGCATGGAAGTGTTCACTAACACACCTAAAGTAAGAAAGTCAAGAAAGACAACTCTTGAACTTCTGCTTTCAAACCATAAGAAAAAATGTCTGTCATGCGTAAGAGCCAATAACTGCGAACTTCAGAAGCTCAGTGTTGCCTACGGCGCTGACGAGGACAGATTCATGCCTGAGAACATGGACAAGCCTGTAGATGACTCCACACCGTATCTTGTAAGGGATAACAACAAGTGTATCCAGTGTATGAGATGCGTTGCAGCCTGCAGAAATGTTCAGGGCGTTTCCGTTATCGGAAGCATCAGGAGAGGATTCAACGTTCACATCGGTTCTCCGTTTGATGTGCCTCTTGCTGAGACATCATGTGTCGGCTGCGGTCAGTGTATCGTTGCATGTCCTGTAGGCGCTCTCACTGAAAAGAGTAATGAGCAGAAGGTATGGGATGCAATTGCTGATCCTTCAAAGAAGGTCATCTTCTTTACAGCTCCTTCCGTAAGAGCAACTCTCGGTGAGGAATTCGGCGAACCTGTCGGCACAAACGTAGAAGGAAGAATGGCTGCTGCTATCAGAAGACTCGGTCCTGACCATGTGTTCAACATGGATGTTACAGCCGACCTTACAATAGTTGAAGAAGCAAACGAACTTATCGAAAGAATACAGAACGGCGGCAAACTGCCTATGTTCACTTCATGCTGTCCGGGATGGGTAAAGTTCCTTGAACACAACTATCCGGAACTTCTCCCTAACCTTTCAAGCTGCAAGTCACCTCAGCAGATGTTCGGCGCTGTTCTCAAGAGCTACTATGCACAGAAGAACGGTATCGATCCGAAGGATCTGTTCGTGGTAAGCGTTATTCCGTGTACTGCAAAGAAGTTTGAAGTTACAAGAAAGGAACAGCTCAGAAACGGCGCGCCTGATGTTGACGTTGCTCTTACAACACGCGAACTCGGCCGCATGATCAGAGAAGCCGGCATCGACTTCAGTGCTCTTCCTGATGAAAAGTTTGACGATCCGTTTGAAACTGCTTCAGGTGCAGGCGCTATCTTCGGTGCAACAGGCGGTGTAATGGAAGCAGCTCTCAGAACAGCAGCTGTAAAGCTTGACGGAAAGTGTGATGCTCTTGAATTTACAGAAGTAAGAGGAACGAAGGGTATCAAGGAAGCAAGCTACACAGTCGGCGGTGTAACAGTGAAGGTAGCTGTTGCATCCGGCCTTGCAAACGCAAGAGAGATCATCGAAGGAATTAAGAAAGGCGAGCGTGACTATCAGTTCGTTGAGATCATGGCTTGTCCGGGCGGATGCATCAACGGCGGCGGTCAGCCGGTTCAGAGCGACAGCGTAAGAA
>JAGDDO010000415.1 GCA_017848205.1 Oscillospiraceae bacterium
AAGCGGATGTACCGAGGATCGAGCTCTATTACACCTGTCTTCCTGAGGCTGCGGATAACCTGATGCCTGCATCTATGGCACAGAAACACATTATCAGAGTAAAGTCGCCTTCCGACGGTATGTTCATCTATATAAGAATGATATCACACAGTGCCGTCGAATATGTTATCGCAGGTGAAAACGGCGCCGATTCCGGCGGAATGAGCGAGATAAACAAGCTTGAATTCTGTTAATATAATCAGGTGTACATTGCCTGTTTTTATATCTGCCGGTACACTTTTAACATAAATGATCATTAAGTGTACGGCTGCTGCAGTAAATGAAAAATAAATAATTCATTTACTGTAACTTATTGCAGTGAAAACAAAATCACTTCTGTTTCACTGTAAATCTGCAAGCGAAAGGATTTTAGTATGAAAAAAGAATATGTTATGGGCAACAGCGCCATAGCACTCGGTGCACTTGCTGCCGGGGTAAATCTTGTTTCAGGTTATCCTGGAACACCTTCATCAGAGATTATTGAGACAATTCAGAAATACAAGGGGAAAGATGTATATCTTGAGTGGTCGGTAAATGAAAAGGCTGCTCTTGAAGTTGCTGCCGGTGCAGCATATACAGGCGCACGTACAATGGTAACGATGAAGCAGGTCGGACTCAATGTTGCTTCCGATCCTCTCATGTCTCTTGCCTATGTAGGCGTTAAGGGCGGTATGGTTATCGTTTCTGCTGACGATCCGGGCCCGATATCATCACAGACTGAACAGGATACCAGAATGTTCGGCGACTTTGCCCGCATTCCTGTTTTTGATCCGACATCACCTGAAGAAGCTTTCCAGATGATCCAGGATGCTTTCGATTACTCAGAAAAATACAATACACCTGTTCTTTTCAGACCTACTACAAGGGTCTGTCACGCATATGCTTCGATCGAATTTGATGAAAACTTTAAGGCTAAGGAATACGAAGGATTTATCAAGGACTCCAAAAAGTGGGTCATCTTCCCTCGCCTTTCCTATAACAATCATATTGCGATTGAGAAGAGAAACGTAAGCATGGGCGACGACTTCTCGGAATATTCACACAATACGGTTCATGGTTCAGGTAAAAAAGCTGTGTTCGCTTCAGGCGTAAGCTATTCATACGCTAAGGAATACCTCGGCGACCGTGAGGATGTTACTCTCGTAAAAATCGCAACACCTCATCCGTTCCCGGAAAAGCTTGCTCTTTCAGTTCTTGAAAAGTGCGATGAAGTTCTCTGTTTTGAGGAACTCAGTCCTTATATTGAAAACCAGCTTCTTAAAACTGCAGGAAAACATCATCTTCCTGTAAAGATACTCGGTAAGGCAACAGGACACGGCGTTCTTGCAGGTGAAAACTCATCTGACTATGCTGCTGAGATCATTTCACAGTTCCTTGGTGAGACACTTCCTGAAAAACTCGACATTTCAGATCTTCCGGAACTTCCTGTAAGACCTCCGGTGCTCTGCGCAGGCTGCCCTCACCGTGCATCCTTCTACGCTGTAAAGAAGGCAATGGCCGGCAGAAAGACATTCTACTGCGGCGATATCGGCTGCTACACACTCGGCAACGCTATGCCTCTTGACATGTGCGATACCTGTCTCTGTATGGGCGCGGGCATTACAATGGCTCAGGGCTTCAACCATCTTGAAAAGGACGGCGTGGCATTCTCATTCGTCGGTGACTCGACATTCTTTGCTTCAGGTATGACCGGTGTTGTAAACGCTGTATACAATGAAGCAGATATGATCCTCTGCGTTCTTGACAACTCAACAACAGCTATGACAGGCCATCAGCCTCATCCTGGTACAGGAAAGAACATGATGGGCGACATAATTGAAAAGGTTGATATTATAAAAATACTTGAAGGTATCGGTCTTAAGAAGATCATTACAGTTGATCCTCTTGATCTTGAAGCATCAGTTGCAGCAGTTAAGGAATGCGCTGACACTCCTGGCGTTAAGGCTATCATCGTCAGGTCACCTTGTATCGCACTTTTCAGACCGACAAAGAGAGCGGTTATTTCAGACAAGTGTATTCAGTGCAAAAAGTGTATAAGAGAGATTGGCTGTCCTGCTATCGTTATCGAAAACGGTAAGGTAGCAATCGACAACTCACTCTGTACTGGCTGCGGACTCTGCGGTCAGATATGCCCTGTAAATGCGATTGGAGGTGTTACAATTGAATAAGGATATCCTTCTCTGCGGCGTAGGCGGTCAGGGTACTGTACTCGCTTCAAAGCTTATCGCTTCTGCAGCAATGCGTGACGGAAATATCGTTCATTCAGCTGAAACTATCGGTATGGCGCAGCGCGGCGGCTCTGTTACAAGCCATGTCCGTATCGGTGACAAGGCAAGCGCTCCGCTTATCCCGCTTGGATCAGCAGATCTTATTCTCGCTTTTGAACCTTCAGAAGCTGTAAGAAATCTTAAATATCTTAAGAAAGACGGCGTTGTTATCGTAAACTCTGTTCCTGTAAAACCTGTTACGGAATCACTTAAGAGCACTGGTTACGACGGCAGCGAAATGATAGAATATCTTAAAAAGAAATGTTCAGTCATCGTGGTTGATGCTGAAAAGATATGCGGTGAACTTGGTTCATCAAAGGTGTTCAACGTTGCAATTCTTGGCGTTGCACTCGGCACCGGCAAGGCAGGACTGAAAAAGGATCACGTTGTTGCAGAGATCAGAGAACGTGTCAAGGAACGTTTTGTTGACCTCAATCTTCGTGCGCTTGAAAAAGGCGAAAGTCTTGCAAATGCGTAAGAAAGAGCTGATTTATTCGTAAATCAGCGTGGGGTTCGAGGCGAAGCCCCGGAAATCCGGCGAAGCCGGATTTCCGATTTGATCAGTGTTTCCTTAGTTTATAAGCTTATTACGGGATTAATTACGGGAAAAAAACAAAATTAGACAGGAGAAAGAATAATGAAATTAACCGAAAAGCAGATCGAGCTTATCGACAAGCAGGTAAAAAGACTTATTGCTTCCGGCAGCTACTACGGCGAAGTTTACAAGAAGGCTGGTATCACTGGCGTAACATGTCAGGAAGACTTTGAAAAGCTTCCTTTCTCAGGAAAGGATGATCTCAGAAATGCTTATCCTTTAGGAATCATGGCGTGTGATGAATCAGAGATCGTAAGAATCCATTCATCATCAGGTACAACAGGCAAGCCGGTTATCATTCCTTACACAGCCAAGGACGTTGATGACTGGGCTATCATGTTTGCAAGATGCTATGAAACAGCAGGCGTAACCAAAAAGGACAGAATCCAGATCACACCTGGCTACGGCCTCTGGACAGCAGGTATCGGTTTCCAGGCCGGATGCGAAAAGCTCGGTGCTATGGCTGTTCCGCTCGGACCTGGTAACACTGAAAAGCAGCTTCAGATGATGCAGGATCTCGAAACAACAGTAATCACAGCTACTTCTTCCTATGGTATCCTTCTTGCTGAAGAGATCCAGAAGAGAGGTCTTAAGGACAAGATCAAGCTTAAGAAGGGCGTTTTCGGTTCAGAAAGATGGAGCGAGACAACAAGAGAACGTATCCGTAAGGAACTTGTAAGCGAGATCTATGATATCTACGGACTTACAGAGATCTACGGACCAGGTATCGGTATCACATGTGAAGAGGATGACGGTATCCATTACTGGGATGACTACATTTACATCGAAGTTATCGATCCTATCACAGGAAAGCCTGTAGAAGACGGTGAAGACGGCGAGATCGTTATCACAACACTCGTTAAGGAAGGTGCTCCTCTCCTCAGATTCAGAACACATGACCTTTCAAGAATCATTCCGGGCAAGTGCAAGTGCGGCAGATGCTATCCGAGAATCGATACTATCAAGGGCAGAAGCGACGACATGTTCAAGGTTCGCGGCGTAAACATGTTCCCTAAGCAGGTTGAAGAACTCCTTGCAAAGGTTGAAGGTACTTCAAGTGAATACGCTATCAGAATCGCACGTGAAGAAGGAACAAACAAGGACGTTATGCTTCTCACAGTTGAATGTGACGGTAAGTATGACTTCAACCAGATCTCAGCACAAATCATGGAGAAATTCAAGGCTCTTATCGGCATGACACCTAACAAGGTAATCGTTGTTCCGATCGGTACACTTCCAAGATCTGAAAAGAAGACAAAGAGAGTTACAGACGACAGACAGCTTTAATTTTGTCAGACTTCGATACACTTAAATAATACAAAAACCACGTAAACTGTTTCGTTTTGAATACAGTTTACGTGGTTTGTTTTTTTAGATATTATATGCAAGATCAAGAACTGCATTTACGTTGTCATCCGAATACTCCGTTTCCTTGGAATATTCCTTTGAAATTCTGATAACGTCCGTTTCGGTCAGCGTTCCGTTTTCTAGATAAATGCACTCGCAAAGATAGCGTATCACTGAAACGCCTGCAGCCATAAGGAAAACGTATGAATAGAATTCCTCGCTGAAAACGCCTTTCATAAAATACCGCCAGATAAAATATACAGCAATATTTTCAAGATAACGTTCCATATCCGGAACTGAATTCCAGAAGGCATCCCTGTTCTTTTTTACATCGTCCGCAAGTGAAAGGCAGTGTTTTAAGTACTCAGGACGTTTCGGATCAAGAGGTTCGAGTTCTGAAAAGAAAGACAGAAGCTTTTCCTCGTCCGGCAGTTCCCTTTCCCTGTCCCTTGCTATGTTAAACGGTTCATACTCACCGTTATCCGAGCGGTACTGCAGTTCTTCCGCATAGGAAAGTACATCGGCAATACGTTCGTCAACAGAAAGATTTCGGTCCTGAAGATGATTTATGATATTCTCTCTTGCCTTATAAAGAAAATCATAAAACCTGTCGGAATAGTCTTCACAGTCATCGTCAGGAATAACTGTTTCGGTAAAAGAAAACTTCTTATCCTGAGTGATTATAATACGTGCACTCTCCTCACAGCCAAGACCTGTTCCGCCTTCCTTTACACCCTTAAACCATTCAAAGTAGCGGGGATGATCCGTACAAATCTGACACAGGTGCTCTTCGCCGAGTTCCGTGAAGATATCACAGAGGTTTCTGTCGTTTAAAAACGGACAGCGGTCATTCTCAAGCAGCTTAAACGATGATGTCTCTCCGAAATTTATATTCTCTTTAAGTCTTCTGCCGAAATCTCCTTTAACTGAAAGATAGTGAGAGAGTGTCTTATCGTCTATGTCTATCTCCCAGCCGATGCAGCAGTTGTCGGTGCATTTTTCTGCGGTACAGCGGAAATCAGAGCAGTAGTCAGGCATACGGAGTATCATCGGGGTTTCTTTACTCCTTTGGTCAGCTCGTCAAGAAGATCCTTCTGGCTGTCTTTTTTCAGCTTTTCGCCGTACTTAGCCTTTACTTCCTTTATAAATTCAGGAATGGCATCTTCGTGATTACTTAGAAACCATTTTACGTGGTTTCTGATATATTCAGCACGGAGTTCCGGATCGTTGAGATCATTTGGGACTCTCGTCATTCTGTCGTCGATGGAGTCAAAGCCTGTGAACGGTTTTGCAAGTCTTTCCTCACACATTTTCACGTATTCAGGATTGATGTCGATACCTATGCAGTTTCGACCTGTCTGCTGACATACACGAAGTGCTGTACCGGAGCCCACAAACGGATCAAGTACGGTATCACCCGGATTTGTACTTGCAAGAATAATTCTTTCATACAGTCCCTCCGGCTTTTGAGTCGGGTGAGAAAGACGGTTTCTGCTGCAGTAGTGCATGTGTGAGAATTCCCATACGTTGCCCGGATTAGCTCCTCTCATGTTGTTAACCGAACGGTAATACTTCTGAGGTATCCTTACTGCATCAAGGTTGAAGGTAAACTTCTTGCTTTTCGTGAACATAAGAATATCGTCATGACGCGGACTGAAGCCAATGGTCTTCCCTATTCCCTGTGTGTAGTACCAGACGATCCATGAGTTGAAGTGATACTTCAGCTGGCTGTCAAGGTAATTGTAGACGTAGGAAATATATCTCATACCCATGAAGATGTAGATAGTCCCCTCAGGCTTAAGCACTCTGTCAGCTTCCTTCATCCACTCTTCGGTGAAGTTCAGGTATTCGGCAAATTCCAGTGTGTCGTGTGTGTTACCGTAGTTCTTGCTGAGATTGTACGGAGGATCAGTAACTATAAGATCGATGGATTCATCGGGGATATCCTTCATCTTTTCGAGGATATCCCCGCAGTATATATCAAGTTTTACTTTTTTCTTCATTAAAAATTAGATCCGTTCCAGCCCCAGTCTCTTGTGGCTTCGTACTTAACGTAGGTTCTTGCAGTATCTATTCCGAGCTCGCTGTTAAGGATAGTGCAGATCCTGTCTGTGAGCTTTGCAAATGAAGCAGAGTCAGGTGAACCAAATACGCTTACAGCTACCATTGCCGCAGGGGCATCAGTACCCTTGAAATAGAGTTTTCTTTCTGGTTCGATCTCAACCATGAGCCAGCTTTCTGACTTGCCCGGAATAATTGAGATAGCTTCGCCGAGTGCTGATTTTAAAGCTGTTTCCTTATCTTTTGAAACCGGTGTATTAGTTTTAACATTTATAAATGGCATTTTTATTCACCTTTCCTTATTTATATGATGATTCTGCAATTACTTCGATCTCGGCAAGTACGTTTTTCGGAAGTGCCTTTGCAGCAACGCAGCTTCTTGCCGGAAGAGAAACAAAATATTTTCCGTATACTTCATTGAAAGCGGTAAAGTCGTTCATGTCTGCAAGGAAGCATGTTGTCTTAACAACCTTTTCAAATGAAGAGCCTGAAACATCGAGAATTGCTGATATATTTTTAATGATCTGTTCTGTCTGTCCCTTGATGTCTGTCGCTTCAACGTTTCCTGTCTCCGGATTTATAGCTATCTGTCCTGATAAATAAACCATTCCGTTTGAAACGATAGCCTGTGAATAAGGTCCGATAGCAGCCGGAGCCTTTTCAGTCTGTATTCTGATCATAAATCATGTTCTCCTTTTATTTTAGAATTTGAATGGCCATATCACAAATATGACGTCACTATATTATTATACACTAATCTGAATCGTTTTACAAGAATATCCTTAAAAGTTCATTTACTTCGTTCGCTCTTTCCTCGCTTAGACCTGATTTTTCGGCGTAGTGCATCCAGTTATTTATCACACTTCTGGTTTTTCCGATGGCATCACGGCAGAAGACTGAGGAAAGTCCCATTTTCTTTCCGGTTTCCATCATGTCTTCGTCTGTAATATCAGATGACTTTCCGTTTACAGACATCTGATGCTGTGAGATCCAGCGGTTCTGCGGGTTGTATGAATATGTAAGGTCATAGGCCGGAGTTATGCACCACTTCCCTGCCTTATTCATCATGAATGAAAAGTTCTTTACATGGTCATCGCAGTTTACACCGACCACGTTATATACCATTCGCTTATATATCTGTTCGGTTTCCTTCTTTGTTATTCCGAGCTGTCTTGCACGCAGTGCGTATTCCTCGTAGCTGCATATGTTCGGGTAGTTGTAGTCAAAATGGCACAGTGCTGCGAGCGTCTGCATGTGGACCTTTTCTCCGTTTATGCGGTCAAATCTTTTCGTCATGAAATGGTTGAGCCCGTCCTTTTTTATAACACGGCATTCGCTCATTTCTATTCCGAGATCTTTCGCCATCAGATAGTAGGCGTACTCGATAAGTGTGTACTGTTTCGGGTCTGCAAGTTCGTGATCACCGTTGTTTTTTACTCCGTCAAACTTGATAAGCCAGTATTCAAAACCGTCACCGGCATTTATCTGTCCCGAGCGTATCTCTCCGGTCTTCTCGTTCCAGGCAATGATCGCCTTGGCTCTTGCGCCGCCGGCAGATGAACCTATCTCAAGAAGCTGCATTTTGCTGACATCATCGCTTGTCAGGGACTGATTTGTACGGTTTGCAAGGACATCTGATGCAAGCTTTGTCATCTCGGTAAGATCGATAAGGTCAGTGCCTGTGCGCACAAGATCGGATGCCGGCTGGTATTCCAGTGCTCCCATTCCGCGTTTTCCCGTGTAGCACAGTCTGTCAAGAGCTGTGAATTTTTCAGGTGATCGGCCTGTTCGTGCAAGCCAGCTGTTTATAACAGCGTTACCGAATTTGTCCGGCAGTGAGTCAGCAACAAGTCCCGGCAGGCCGTGAAATGCTTCGGAACGGCCGAGTTCCGGAAAACTGTAAACCCTTCCTCCAAGCGGCATTTTGAAAGGTGAAAGTTCAATACCGCTCTTCTGAAAATCGCGGTCATATTCAAAGTCAGCGTACAGGGAATTTTCGTTCTGATACAGAATACCTATTCTTTTTCCCCATAAAAAAACC
>JAGDDO010000416.1 GCA_017848205.1 Oscillospiraceae bacterium
AGGATCATTGACAGAATGAAAAAGGAAGGCGAACGTTCACAGGAATACGCAATGCTTTATGACTACGTTGATTTCATTGTCGGTCTTCCGTGGAAAAAACAGCAGTTTCAGAAGATCGATCTGGCTTCAGCACAGGAAATACTCGATTCCGATCACTACGGTCTTAAAAAGATAAAGAAACGTATCATACAGCAGATAGCCGTACTTGATCTGAAAAAATCGCAGTCGGGATCCATACTCTGCTTTGTCGGAGCACCGGGTACCGGTAAAACGAGTATCGGCAGAAGCATAGCAAAGGCACTCGGCCGTGAATACGTAAGAGTAAGTCTCGGCGGAGTGCGTGACGAAGCAGATATAAGAGGTCACCGACGTACATATGTGGGTGCAATGCCGGGCAGGATAATGGACGGTATTTCAAAAGCCGGAGTATCCAATCCGGTAATGGTCCTCGACGAGATAGACAAGCTTTCCGAGTCGTATCACGGCGATCCGGCAGCGGCACTGCTCGAAGTTCTTGACCCTGAGCAGAACAGCAGCTTTACCGACCACTACATGAACGTTCCGTATGATCTTTCAGACGTTCTGTTCATCTGTACGGCAAACACCGTTGATTCGATCCCTGAACCTCTTCTCAACAGAATGGAAGTCATAAGCTTCCCGGGCTATACTGAAACGGAAAAATATCATATTGCCGTTGATCATCTTCTTAAAAAAGCTGAAGAAAACGCAGGTATCGAACCGGGACACATACACATTCCGGAAGATACGATGCATTCCATCATTTCAGACTATACAATGGAAGCAGGCGTAAGAGGACTCAAACGTCAGCTCGACACTCTCTGCAGGACTGCTGCAGTAAGACTTGTAGAAGGTAATTCAGACGAGATCACCATAGGAAAAGATGAGCTTCGTGAATTTCTTGACCGCAGACCGCTTCGTCATGAGATAACACCGGAAAACAGCCAGCCGGGAGTTGTAACCGGACTTGCCTGGACTCAGGCAGGCGGAGACATTCTCTACATTGAAACGCTGTTTACTAAAGGCACCGGAAAGGTGACAGTTACCGGTCAGCTCGGCGACGTAATGAAAGAATCAGTCCAGATAGCAGTCAGCCTTGTAAAGTCGATGTTTCCGGATAAAGCTGATATGTTCGACAGCAACGATCTGCACATCCACGTTCCGGACGGCGCAGTACCGAAGGACGGACCGTCTGCCGGAATAACACTGACAACAGCACTCTCCTCTCTTGTGACCGGACACACAGTAAGTCCGAAGCTTGCTATGACCGGTGAGGTATCACTCCGCGGTGTTGTATCACCTATAGGAGGTCTTCCGGAAAAGCTCATGGCTGCAAAGCGCGCAGGAGTATCCAAGGTCTTCATTCCGGCTGAGAACGAGCAGGACCTTGAAGATGTTGCAGATGAAGTAAAGGGAAGTCTTACGATAATTCCCGTAACCACAGTTAAAGACGTGCTTACACATGCACAGATCTTATAATATCTTAATTCAACCCAGGAGGTAATTTTTATGGCACAGGTAACAAAGAACACAATGATAGGTGAACTTCTTAACATCAACGCAGAAGCAGTAGTACCGGTACTTATGGGTATCGGAATGCACTGCCTCGGATGCCCGTCTTCACAGATGGAGACTATCGAGGAAGCAGCTGCCGTTCACGGTCTTAACGCTGACGAACTCGTAAACATGCTCAACGAAAAGATCGCTGAAGCATAATTCGAAAATTATTGCTAAGGAAACACTGATCAAATCGTAAATCCGGCTTCGCCGGATTTACGGAGGTGTGATTTGCGGGGCTTCGCCCCGGAGCCCCCGCTGATTTATGAATAAATCAGCGTTCCCCTAAGTAAAGTCTGAGTAAAAATCTTCTTTCAATAACATTCCAGAAAAAGGATCAGCATATCCTGCTTAAGAATTTAATCTGCAGGATATGCTGATCTGTTATTTTATGTATTATTTTATTTTCTTGCCACGAACATGCTTCGTACTGCAACAAGGTCGCCGAGCGTTACCGAGCCGTCAGAATTTACGTCTGCTTCCTCGTAAAGAATGTTTATCTTTCTGCCTTCGAAATGATCACGGAGCATTATGTAGTCGAGAACATTTATAAAGCCGTTTCCGTCAACGTCGCCTCTGAGAATGCCGTATTCATCCGGTTCAGGCTTTATTGCTGCGCCGCCGTACATTGCTGTGCCTATTACGGCTCCTGCAGGTGCTGTATCTGAAACTGGTTCATTTTCAGTTTCTGCAGGTGATTCAGACGCCGCTGTGGTTTCTTCCGGTTCTTCAGTTTCCGCCGGATCTTCAGTGACCTTCTCAGGTTCTTCGGTTACAGTCCGGGTCTCAGCAATTACTTCATCTTCCGGTACAACATAGTCAAGGCATATCCAGCCCCTGCGGCCATTGTATTCGGTCATGCCCCATCTGTCGTTTTCATCTTCTCCGTATACTGTAACGGAAGTTCCATTCGGGATCACGCAGATTATATCGTTATCAGTTCCGGGACCGGTGCGGAAATTCAGTGCTGCACTTGTTTTGCATCTGAATTCACTTAAGTCTGATACTTCCGGTTCCTTTTCTGTTATAACGGTCGTAACCGCTTCGGTAACTGTTGTTTCCGGTAAAGTTGTTATTTCAGTCGCCACAGTAGTTTCAGCTGTTGTCACCGGCTTGGAAGTCGTTGTAGTCACTGTAGTTGTCACCGGTGCCGCAGTGGTTGTCGTTTCAGAAGTCGTGGTCGTAACCGCAGTTGTTACCGGCGGTTCTGTGATTCTCGCAGTTTCGGTAACCTTTTCAGTATCTGTCATGACCGGCGCTGTTTCCGCAGCTGTTGTTACAGCCGGTAAAGCCGGATCTTCTGTGATAAATGATACAAACTGCTCGCCTTCCTTCAGTTTGCCGGTAAACGGAACCGTATATTCAAGGCATATCCACGCTGTCGCTTCGTTGTAGATTATCATGCCCCAGCATCCTGAAATACCCTTGACCTCGACGCGTGAACCCTTGAAAAGTCCGCCGAGACGTTCTGAAGATGATGAAGGATGTTTTCTTACATTGAGAATATCAGCCGTTGTAACATATCTTCCTGTGTTATAATTGTATTCAAGGTCCGGCATTTCATCGACAGTATTTTTTGATTCACACACCTTGATGCATGTATTGCCGAAATGGTCATACTGTTCGAAAACATAGGTATTTCTTTAACCGCCCGGATCGAAGGAAATGATCCTGTCGTTTTCGATCCTGTCAACAGCTACCCAGTGTCCTGAATTCTGGACATATATTAT
>JAGDDO010000417.1 GCA_017848205.1 Oscillospiraceae bacterium
ATACGGATTTTCTTTTATAATCGGTAATATCGCTTCCGAGTTTTGAATAGATATTTTTCACTGAATCACGAGTCGAAAGAGAAAGCAGTTCATCTTCCGTCATGCCGATCATTTCAATAAACGCAACTTTTCCGTTTGGTGTATCTATCGTATAGACTGAAGGATCAGAAATGCAGATAAATCCTCTGATATCTGATTCGCCCTTTGAATCGATGCCGACTGTCTGACCGGTGCGGATAAACTCATTCGGTCCGAAAACTATACCTTGTTTGAATGTGATACGTGCAAGCGTCTGAAGTATCTGACAGACGCATCTTATCTCCTTGTTCAGATCATCGTAGGTATCCTTCTTCAGCTTAAACGTCATTTCATAGCCGTATCCGCTTAATTCAGAATTGCCGGAGACTTTTTCATACAGTTCCGAAAGTCCAAACGTCACAAAATGCCAGTAGTCTTTTCCTTCATAGAGGCTAATTCCGTCAAGCGGATCGTTTCCGCCGAACCGCCATTTTATCATAGCCGCAAAATGCAGCGGATTGTTCTGTCCGGGATATATTCTTAAAAATTCCCGCTCAATAAGCTCCCATCCTGTGGATGCTGTGTTGTTCATATTCCTTTTGCTCCCCTTATTTATGTGTTTTTCATCGAAAAACAAATTATAATTCAAGTTTCATAAATACATCTGCGTACTGATTATCATTATATCTTTCCGTATTCACAAAACCGGCCTTTTCATATAATCTCTGCGCGGCTTTATACTTTGAAACGGAATCCAGAACAATTGATCTGTACCCAAGTTCCCTGGCTTTTGAAATCACTGTTTCAAGCATTCTTTTTCCAAGGCCTTTCCCTCTTAAATCTTTGTGAAGATAAAAGGCTTTCAGTTCCACAGTGTCGTTATTTATCTTTTTTAAACCAACCGTTCCAAGTACTTTATTGTCGTTATTCTCTTCATTAACAACACAGTAAAACACTTCAAATGACTTCTCAATATCATTATAGAAACTGTGTCTTCCATCCGGTTCGAATTTTTTACCCAGTTCTTCGAAACAGATATCAGTGAATTCAAATACACTTTGTTTGTATATTTCTCTGTACGGAACGATTATCATTTGCTCGTACCTCCATAAATCCCGCGGTGATTTTCCAGTCTCCGACTGGAAAATTTCAATTCATTTTTCGTAGAAAAATGCTCCTTTACAGATATAAATATTATACACTATTCAACAGATAAAAACAAGAAAAACAGGTGCAAAGCACTGTGTCTCTGCACCTGTTCATGTCAAATATACTGTAGGATCAGTAACTGAGAACTGTTCTTACAGATATATTTTTTGTTCTGTCTGTAATGCCGTTATTTGATGTACCGCTGCCTCCTGATACTGAATTCGGAATGATAATACCAGGAAGGATAGTGTTTACTGATACTTCGGCATCTACTGTCACCATTGACGCTGCCTTGCTGATGTCAAAGTTTCCTGATGGTGTAAGTGTATATCCCTTGGCTGAGGCATTCTTTAAACCGTTGTTCATGTTCACGTCGATAAGGATGGCTGTTCTTGAAAGCATTGCACGTTCCTTTTCTTCTGACAATGTTCCCAGCATTAAGAATAATCTCAGGTATTCCTTGTAGGTAAGTGTGATGGCACTTGCTGCTGAAGGAGCTTTTTTGGATGCATTGATGTTTACGCTGCCGAACTTGTCTGTAAGTGCAGTAGTTGCACCTGTTACCATGTTGCCTACAAGATCCTTTGCATAGTCTTCAGCACATTCGCCTGCCGCACCGATACCGTTCTTGGCAATTTCCTTTACGGATTTGCCGACATTGTCAACAGTATCCTTTACAGGATTCCTTAATGAATCCACCGTGTTTTTGATCTGTTCAGCAATATTCTGCTTTATCTGTTCTGTTTTTTCCTTTGTGCTGCCGACAGATGATGATGCTGCGCTGCTGATCATGCCGGCAAATTCGTCCGCCTTGGCTTCTGCAAGCTTCTTTAATTCCGCAGCAGCTGCTGAACCGAGATCGCTGCCTGAAGTATCGATAGAGTCAAGATTTTCAAGAAGAAGCTTCTTTATATTTTCTTTGCTCATGTTCTGCTCAGCACCGTCAATAACGGAAAGAGCTGAAGCGAATAAAACATTGTTAACTGTATTGACTGCAGAATCGATAGTTTCATCGGCAAATTCGTCAACGTAAGAGTTTACTGTGTTTGTAAGTTCATCAACGCCGTTTTCAGCAGCACCTTCTATCTTACCGAAAATATCTTCAACCTGCTTTCCTGCCTTTGCTGATGCCATCTTCACTATTTCATCAGAATTATTCCTAAGTGCATTTACAATGCCTGACGGCTTCATATTCCATGTGGATGAATTCTTGTACACCGGTACCTCACCGCCGGCGAGAAGCGTGTTGAGATCGATCACAGACTCGGAGAGAGCAAGTGAAAGAATGAGAACAGTCTTTACAACCGGAATGCCGAAG
>JAGDDO010000044.1 GCA_017848205.1 Oscillospiraceae bacterium
AGAAATGAAGATAATAAAGTGAAAGTAGCTAACCGTATATTTGAAACACGTCTTTATAATCTGTTTACATCAGAAGAAGAGATGAACAACAATGTATTCTTCAATAACGGAGCACTCGAAAAGAACCGCTTTACAGGGAACGGAAAACTCAATATGACAGCGGTACTTGAAGGGTTTATAAAGACATTCACTGAGGTATTCGGGAAGCTGGAAGAGCGTTTTAAGGAAAAGGACGGAAGAGAACTGTTCTTGCTTTATCTGAAACCAATCATCAACGGAACAGGAAATTACTATATCGAAGCGCAGACCAGAGATCAGACGAGAACAGATGTCATCGTGGATTACCACGGTGAACAGTTTATAATAGAAATGAAGATCTGGCGTGGACCACGGTATAACGCCGAAGGCGAACAGCAGATATGTGAGTATCTTGATTACTTTGGCCTTGAAAAAGGATATATGCTGAGTTTTAATTTCAACAAGGATAAGGAACAGGGCGTGAAGGAAATAAATATTCACGGAAAGAAACTTATAGAGGCTACGGTCTGAAAAAGGTACAGCCGTGCCCGGCTGTACTATAGAATACCGGCAGCCGTGCTGCCGTTAACATTATCAGGACTGATCCGATTTCAAAGGATGAGTCCTGTTTTTTATTTAACAGAACAGTTTATAGTATTCGTCATGAAAAATGTTGAAGCAGGTGCGATTTTCGTCCTTATAAATGTGAATTAAGAGGTCATATTCGTCATTGAAAATGCAAATGGATTATAATCACTGAGGTGAGAGATACAGACTTTCAGTAGCCAAATCACGAAAATGCGCGTGTTGTATATGTTTACGGGAAATAGATACCCGTCAATTCAGTGTGCATTGACTTTCCGACTTAAAAGTGTTATAATTTAAAAAAATACGTCATTAAAAATGTTGATAAAGAGATTTTTTCGTCCTCAGAATTGTTGGGAACAAAAAATCCTCCATAAAATGTAAGGATGATCTGTACATGAAAAGAATTGCATATTCCCGGCTGCTGAAATGGAAAGAAAAATCCGGCAGAAAGCCGTTAATAATCAACGGAGCCAGACAGGTTGGCAAGACATGGCTTATGAAGGATTTCGGCAGGAATGAATTCCAGAATGTTGCGTATATCAATTTTGACAACAATACAGTTGCAAAACAAATATTTGATTCTGATTATAATATTCCAAGGATAATCTCTTCGCTTAAAATACTTTCAGAAACAAACATTGATCCGGAAAATACGCTGATCATATTTGACGAGATACAGGAATGTCCGAAAGCACTTGGCAGTCTTAAGTATTTTTGTGAAGACGCTCCTGAATATTACGTTATGGCTGCAGGTTCGCTTTTAGGAATAGCTCTGCACAAAGGGACGTCGTTCCCTGTCGGCAAAACAGAGTTTATGACACTGTACCCTATGACATTTGCAGAATTTCTCGAAGCCTCAGGAAATTCAGGATTACATGAACTTATATCCGGTGAGGATTTCAGTACTGTATCACCGTTTTCAGAAAAACTCAAACTGCTTCTTAAAAAGTATTATTATGTCGGCGGAATGCCTGAAGCCGTTAAGACATATATAGATACAGATGATCTCATCAAGGTAAGGGAGATCCAGAAGGATCTTTTACTTTACTACGAAAATGATTTTTCAAAACACGCTCCGGAAGATCAGATCCCGAGAATACAAATGGTCTGGAACTCGATCCCGTCACAGCTGGCAAAGGAAAACAGAAAATTCATTTACGGTGTTGTCAGAAAAGGATCAAGAGCTAAAGACTTCGAACTTGCAATACAATGGCTGACTGATTACGGGCTGATAAACAAAAGTATCCGTATCAGCAAACCGTTTATGCCTCTTATTGCATATATGGATCAGTCTGTATTTAAAATATATATGTCTGACGTCGGATTGTTAGGTGCAAAATCTGATCTTCCTGCAGTTTCAGTTATAGACGGAAACCGTATTTTCACAGAATTCAAGGGTGCCCTTACAGAGCAGTTTGCTGCCCAGGAACTGAGAGCAGCAGACTTCCTGCTTTACTATTACTCCACGGAAAATTCAGACGGCGAAATAGATTTTGTAATACAGAACGGTGATCAGATAATCCCTCTGGAAGTAAAAGCAGAAGAAAATCTGAAAGCCAAAAGTCTCAGAGCTTACTGCAGTAAATATTCTCCGGACAAAGCTATACGCACTTCAATGTCTGCTTATAGAAAAGAAGAATGGATGACTAATGTTCCACTGTATCTTTTAACGGAATATATAAAAAAGCTGTAAAGCTTTCGGCATAATAAGGTGTTCGGAGCAGCGTTCTGAAAAAAGGTGGCTGCTTCGCAGCAATAAAAATAGCACGCCGAAGGCGTACTATATGATGATTGTGACAACAGTGTTGTCACAATTCAGAAAAGCAAAACTAATGAGATAAGTTAAGAAATGCTCCTCTTGTCGTTATGGCAGGAGGAGCTTATTTTTGTATGAGGTGAAGTATGAATCTTTTTGAAACTGTAAAAGAAAATGTTACACTCCGGCAGGCTGCGGAAAACTGCGGATTCGATATCAGCAGAAGCAGCATGATCTGCTGTCCGTTCCACAACGACGATTCCCCGTCCATGAAGCTCTATGATGATCACTTTTACTGCTTCGGCTGCGGCGAACATGGTGATGTGATAGACTTTGTAAGCAAACTGTTTTCGGTATCGCCAAAGGAAGCAGCTGAACGTCTTGCTCAGGATTTTGGTATCTGTTACGACAGTGATGAACGTACAGATACGTCGAAATACAGGAAGGACAGTATTTTGCGTAAGATCCGTGATTCACAGGAGAA
>JAGDDO010000418.1 GCA_017848205.1 Oscillospiraceae bacterium
AGCCTCTTCGTCATTATGCTGAGGTACATCTCCTTCTTGAACCGGGCGAGCCGGGAAGCGGTATGGTATTTGATACCGACTGCCGTGAGGAGGTTCTCGATAAGAACTGGCAGAGGCTTGTTCTCACGCATCTTAATGAAAAGACTCACATAGGCGTGCTGACCGGTTCTCCGCTTACCAACATGAAGATAACTGTTGTTTCAGGCAGAGCGCATCTGAAACACACTGAGGGCGGCGATTTCCGTCAGGCCACTTACCGTGCGGTGCGTAACGGTCTTATGTATGCGGAAAGCGTTCTCCTTGAACCGTGGTATGAATACACCCTTGAAGTCCCTAATGAATTTGTGGGAAGAGCAATCTCCGATCTTACTGCGATGGGATGTGAATTCTCCTCTCCTGAAACGCTGGGTGACACGTCTCTTCTGAAGGGCAGGGCACCGGTGGCATCTGTCAGGGATTATCATACTGAAGTTCTCGGTTACACACACGGCAAGGGCATCTTCTCATGTTCTCTTTCCGGCTATGCACCGTGTCACAATGCGGAAGAGATCATAGAGAAAATGAACTACAATGCCGACAGTGACGTTGAAAACTCAGCTGATTCTGTTTTCTGCGAACACGGTTCAGGTTTCGTGGTGAAATGGAACGAAGTTGGTGAACACATGCACCTTCCGGGTATAGATGGCCTTAACTACGGAAAGATCCGTGCTTCCGAAGATGAAGATAACGGAACTGCTTCAAAAAGCACCGTAAACAGATTCCGCGGAGCCGTCGATTCGGAAAAGGAGCTTATGGCTATTTTCGAGATGGCATATGGCAAGCCGGCCGGAGACCGTCCGCGTAACTCTTTCAGAACAAAGAAGGAGATAAAGGACTCTTCAGTAAAGTTCAAGGCAAAGCCTCTGCCGCAGGGACCGGAATATCTTCTTGTGGACGGATACAACATAATCTTTGCCTGGGATGAGCTCAGAAATATCTCGAAGACAAATCTTGACCTTGCCAGAAGCATGCTTATCAATACCATGAGCAATTATCAGGGTATCTACGGCTGTGAAGTTATTGTCGTGTTCGATGCCTACAAGGTAAAAGGGCAGGTTCGTGAGATCGAGAAGGTCGGGAATATAAGCGTTGTCTATACAAAGGAATCAGAAACAGCTGATACCTACATTGAAAAGACCTCACACGACTTAAGCAGGGAACACCGCGTAAGGGTCGCTACTTCCGACGGAGCGGAACAGATCATCATACTCGGCAACGGAGCATACCGTGTTTCAGCTTCCGAACTCTATGAGGAAGTAAAGATAGCCAACAGGAGAATTGAAGAGTACATAAAGGGAAATACAAAGTAGCAAAAAATAAGCCGGACTATGAAAGTCCGGTTTATTTTAAAAGATTATTCAGCTGTTTTTGTTTTAAGCGACTTCATAAAAATGAAGTAGTCCACAAGTACTATGCATGCACATACGCACCATATTACCGGCTCCGTTATGCAGATACCGAGATATCCGAGCTTTGGTGCAAGGATCGTAACTGTTACTAACTTTAGTAAAAGCTCCATTATGCTTCCTGTGATAGGTACTATCTTTCTGCCGACACCCTGAAGGCTGCTTCTGAGGACGAGGAGTACGTCGAGGATAAAGAAAAATGCGACGTTTATGATGATGTATTTCGATGCAGTGGAGAGAATATATTCATCGGTCGATCCGGAAAGCGCCTTTACAAACGGATTTCTGAAAAGCAGAGCGGCTGTCAGTGCGATGACGCTCCATACTTCCGCGATCATTATACTGCACAGGATGCCTTTTTTAACTCGGTCCATCTTTCCCGCACCGTAGTTCTGACTTGTAAATGTGGCTGCCGACATGGATATGGTTCCAAGCGGGAGCATGAATATTTCGTCGATCTTTCTGCCGGCTGTATGTGCCGTGACGGTTGCAGTTCCGAAGCTGTTTACTCCGCTCTGGAGGATAACAGAACCTATCTGAACGACGCCGTGCATGAGTCCCATCGCTGATCCGGTGGAAATAAGATCTGAGAGGAGTGCCTTGTCGAATACCAGTTCTAATCTGTCAAAGATAAGGAAACGGCATTTCTTCCATGCATAGACAAAACACAGGACAACGGATATCATCTGTGAGATGACTGTTGCGTATGCTGCACCGGAGATCCCCATTCCGAACCCTTTTACGAAAAGGAAGTCAAGTCCGATGTTTACTATTGTGCTGACTATAAGAAAGTATAGAGGTGCTCTGCTGTTGCCGACGGCACGCATCATGGCGGCGAGCATATTGTAGGTGACTGTCACGGCTGAAAACAGCATGATTATCCGCAGATAGTTTTCGGTTTCACCTATGATATCGTCCGGAGTTTTCAGGACTTTCATAAGCGGATGAAGAGCCGCGACAAATGTGACGGTGAGTATGACGGCCATAACTGCGGAGAGCAGATAGGTAAGTGCGATTGATTTTTTCAGTTCACGTTCGTTCTGAGCGCCGAAATATCGTGCTATGATAACAGCGAAGCCGTTTGCGACACCGTTTGAAAAGCTTATCAGAAGTCCGTAAACCGGAGATGAGGCACCTACGGCGGCAAGCGCGTGGTCACCGAGTATGTTTCCGATAATTGCGGTGTCTGCTACGTTGTATAGCTGCTGAAATATATTACCTATGAGAACCGGTGCGGCGAAAATCAGCAGGTTCCTAAGGATGCTTCCTTCTGTCATATTGAAGGAAGCTGTTCTGGATTTACTGTTCATCTGATCATTCTTTCTTC
>JAGDDO010000419.1 GCA_017848205.1 Oscillospiraceae bacterium
GAAGTAGGAATAGAAATTATCGGAAACAGTGTCTGATGTCATGTTTCTGCAGGCAGTATGTGAGACCGTTACATCGTTCCATTCAGTGTCAGGTCTTCCTTCAGCACTTTCATAGCTTTTCAGGAAAGATTCCATATTCCTGAGTTCAATGACAGTCGGATTTTCATACTGCTCGGGACGAATCTGGGCACTCATGTCACCAATGCCGATACGCATAGGCATTATTGTGTCCGTACCGTCCTGATACACAACTATTGTACTTCTGGTACCGAAGTCTATTCCTACAATACCATCTTCCTTAACGTCAGCAAGAGGATTCCTTCCGACAAAAGTATGGTCTGTTGCTATCTTTATCTTGTTTCTTCCCCGTGCTTCCGTTTCCCAGAGTTCCCACATACCCTGATTAGGGTCTGAAAGGCGTTTTTTATCATATTCTTCTATTTCCGCACGCTTCCTGTCCGCACACAGAACAGAAGATTCAAACTCTTCCCTGAAAGTTTCATCAAGCGCTACCACACTGTTTTCAGCATCGCTTTTAAGAGTTTCAGAAAGAGAGGTAAGTTCAAACTTTATTCCGAATATCTCGTTTATTCTGTCATCGAGCACATCGTTTAAAAACTTTTCCGTAAAAGTAAATACCCCTTTTTTTACTTCTATGTACTCTGACTCGAAAAGCTTCGTAAGTATCTTAAGAAGAGTCTTTGCTGATTCGGCAAGCTCCTCAGGTATAAGATCATAATAAACAAGATTTTCAAGCATGGTCCTGTGCTGCAGTTCGAAAACCGGAATTTTCACTCCGTAACCCCAGCTGCAGTTCTTGCAGTGATTATAAAGGCTTTTATAGCAGCAGGAACGATTGCCCTGGCTGTTTATACACTCGAAAGTATTCTCGCTTTTTGTACGGTACCTGACTACGCAGCGGTTGTCACCGCCGTTTGTGAACCATACGCTGTCAGCAAAGAACGGGTTTGATGCCTTTCCGGCAAAAAAAAGATCATAAGCTTCATCTTCAGAAATGATGCGTCCCTCAAATCCTTCAAATACATTTCTGAAGCCGCTCTCATTTACAATTGAACAGCGGAATGCATTGATATCCGGAATCAGGATACGATGCTTGTGAACATAATAAATATCTCTGCCCTCGAGCTTTATCCATGAAGATGAAACAGAAGCGAGTTCCTTTGAAAGAATAAGAGCATATTCATTCAGTTTCTTTTCTGCTTCAGTTATCTGATTTTTACAGTGTGACCTCGCAAGATCCTCAAAAAAGTTTTCATTGACCCAGATCTCGTTTGTACTTTTGGTATTCAAGAGATCCACCTCCGTCCGCTATATCATCATAAAATATGCTTTCACTGTTAAGGAAGCATATATATTAATTTTACTATAATAATTAGTTTTTGTCAAGGACTGGAAAGGTGAAAAATCGAGTCTTCCTTAATTTTTTTCAAAGGAAGACCCGTTAAAAAGTATATTAAATTTATCCGAGTTCGATCATTTTGTCGATGCAGCGTCTTGCGTCTCTTATCATATCTTCTGAAAGATCAATAACAGTTCCGCCGGTTCCGTCAACTGCATGAAGCACATCCATAAGAGTTGTGATCTTCATATTGTGACACATAAGATCAATAGACAGAGGATAGAACTTCTTGTCAGGACATTTATACTGAAGGTGTTCAGCAATACTTACTTCAGTACCGATAATAAATTCCTTATGATCTGACTTTTCCGCAAAGTTCATAATACCGGAAGTTGATCCTACATAATCAGCCTTTTCAGTTACCTTCGGAACACATTCAGGATGAACAAGGAGGAGAGCCTCAGGATGAAGAGCCTTTGCCTTTAAAGCTTCAGCTTCAGTGATCTTTGCATGTGTAGGACATCCGCCCTGAAGAAGCTTTATATTCTTGTCCGGAAGCTGCTTTGCTACATATGAACCAAGGTTACAGTCAGGAATAAAGAGAATATTTTTGTTCTCAAGCTTGCTTACTATATTAACAGCAGAAGAAGATGTAACACAGACATCACAGATAGTTTTAAGTTCTGCTGTTGTGTTGATATATGCAACTACAGTGTAATCAGGGAACTGCTTCTTAACTGAACTTATAAGTTCCTTGTCCATCTGTTCGGCCATAGGACATCCGGCATACGGGTTGGCAAGAATAACTTTCTTTTCAGGTGAAAGTATCTTTACTGTTTCAGCCATGAACTTTACGCCGCACATAATAACTGTATCAGCATCAGTCTTTTCAGCCATTACGCTTAACTGAAACGAGTCACCTGTGTAGTCGGCAATCTCAAGTATCTCTGCAGCCTGGTAGCTGTGAGCGAGAATACAAATATTCTTTTCTTTCTTAAGTCTGATTATCTCATCCTGGATATCTCTTATCATTGCTATTTACCTCACTATTATTATTCGGCTATTATTCGGCGAAAACCAGTGCCTTAAAGGCATCACCGCGTTCCTCAAAGTTTTTGAAATCATTATAGCTTGCAGCAGCAGGGGACATAACGCATGATTTGCCCTTTGCAGTAAGTTTCTTTGCGAGTTTCACAGCGCCTTCAAGCTTATCTGTAAGATGAAGTTTTGAAAGGAAAGCTTCATCAGAGAATTTTGCTCTTATTTCATCACTGATTCTTTTACCTGTATCTGACATGAGAATAATGTTAGACACACTGCATGACGAAAGAAAATCTGTGAGTTCAGTATAGTCGATTC
>JAGDDO010000045.1 GCA_017848205.1 Oscillospiraceae bacterium
CAAGCTCCTCGAAAAGCACGGAAAAGACGCAGCTCCGTATGTCGGCGAATACGTAAAGTCGATGAAGGACGCTGTAAGGAAAGCATAAACTGAAAACAATTTAAATCCATAAACTAAAGACATCATACCAATTGTTATGGTTGGTATGATGTCTTTTTGTTATTGCATCAGAGATCCATTTCAAATTTGCCAATCGAAAAACAGTACTTCATTTCGAATTTGTCAACCCAAAACATGGGAATAGACTGGTGATATAAGACCCAGCACGCCACTGCGCGCTTCGTTATTGACTTATACGATAAAATCGTATATAATTAGAATAGGAAAGATAATAGTATTATGACAAGGTTATTCATTCATACAGAGCCGTTTCGAAAATGCTGGAAAGCAATGGGCCTTAATGAAGATAGTTTAAAACTGCTTGAAAACTATCTTCTGGAGGATCCGAAAGCTGGAGCAGTTATTGAAGGAACTGGCGGCGCAAGAAAAATACGTATTACTCTTAATGATAACAGAGGAAAAAGCGGTGGAGGAAGAGTAATATACGTTGATGTTTTTGAAAGGGCTCAAATATATTTTTTATTTGCGTATCCTAAAAATGTACAGGAGAATCTGTCATCTGAACAGAAAAGATTATTCGCGGAATAATTGAAAAAATAGAGAAGGAGTGACGTTGCGATGAAAGAATTACATCTGAACAGTGAGTTATCAATGGAAGAAATTGAAAACAATTTTAAAGATACAGAACTGTTTTCTGGAATAGTAAGCGGGCTTGAAGAAGCTCTGGCATTTAATAAAGGTACAGCCAAAGCTGAAACAATAGCAAGGAAACGCAGTCTTCCGGATATTTGTGTATCTGAAGAGCGAAGAAAACTTGATCTGACCCAGAAGGCATTTGCGAGTATTCTTGGTGTTTCCAGAAGAACCGTAGAAGCCTGGGAAAGCGGAAAGAGTAATCCTTCTCCTACGGCGCGTAATCTTATTTATCTGATAAGTCAGGATCCTGCACTTGTTCAGAAACTTCAGAACCGATAAGAAGAATAAAGACCGCTTTCATTAAGTGGAGAAAACCAGCGGCAGCATGCTGATCGTCATGATCAGTGTGATGCCGTTTTCGATTTTAACAATTATTTTTTTGACAAAATTACTTGAATACTATATAATATGTTTGAGACATATCGTAATAAGTAAACTCAGGAAACCGGATAATACGGATTTCCAACCTGATCGGTGATTTCTAAGGATGGTCACGTATATGAAACACAAACCAAATCTGATTGTTATGCTCACATACAACGATCTTACAGTGCATAATGCTGCGGAGATCTTTGATATGTGCAGGGATTCGGGGGCTGAATACTGGGGGTTCAAGGAAGAAGGGCTGCTTTTGCAGGATATGAAGGAACTCTTTAGTGAGATAAAGCGTTCCGGCAAAAAAACAGTTCTTGAAGTAGTATCATATACCGAAGCGGAAGGCATACGCGGAGCGGAAATGGCAGCTGAGTGCGGTGTTGATATCATGATGGGGACGATGTTTTCAGAAAAGATAAAAAAGGTCTGTCATGATAACGGTATTCGTTACATGCCTTTTGTCGGTGATATTACAGACCGTCCTTCTGTTCTTGGCGGCGATACAGATGATATGATCCGTCAGGCAAATGACATCATTTCACGCGGAGCAGACGGTATTGATCTTCTTGCGTACAGATACACCGGAGACTGTGAGAATCTGATCAGAAAATTTTTAAGCGGGGTGGATTCACCTGTGTGCATCGCAGGAAGCGTGAATACTTTTGAACGCCTTGACTTCATAAAATATACCTCTCCGTGGGCATTTACTATAGGAAGTGCATTTTTCGATCATGATTTCGGAGACAGTATATCTTTTCAGATTGAAACCGTAATGAAGTATATGGAGAGCAGCTGTCATGCTTGAAAAATACTATCCGTCTGAGTATGCCGGAAGTGCTTACGACATCGACTACAGACGTCTTTATGAAAGCGGAATACGAGGCATCATATTTGACGTTGACAATACGCTTGTGCATCACGGTGATGATGCAACTCCTGAAGCCGTACAGCTTTTCCGGGACGTTCACGCCATTGGCTTTAAAACGGTTCTGCTTACTAACAATGATGAGGAACGTGTAACAAGGTTCAATGCAGATATCGGTACGCAGTATGTATGCGATGCGGAAAAACCTGCACCTGAAGGTTATGAAAAAGCACTTACTCTTCTCGGCGTGCAGAAAAATGAAGCCCTTGTCATCGGAGATCAGATGTTTGTGGATATCATCGGAGCAAACAGATGCGGTATCCGTTCTATCCTCGTACATTATATTGAAGTTCCCGGCGAGAAATGGCTGGGATTTCGAAGATACATCGAGATGCTGATACTTTTGTTTTTTAGGATCAGCCGCAGAAATACCAGTGGTCTGTCAGACAACAGAGAAAGGAATACCTGATTTATGGCATCGAAACAACGAAAACTGTTCTGCGAAATCAGTCCGTTTACTTATGCAATTTCGGAAAAGAAAAACATTCTGATTAGATTTATCCGTAACAAGATAAATGATAAGGATATGGCCGTTTTTCGAAGTGATAAAAAGCTTGAATATGCCATTTCTTCATGCAGCTCTCATCTGATAAAAAGAGGAAATGGCATCGATCCTGTGACACAGGAGAACAAGGCAGTGAATATCCGTCTTGCCTCTGACTGCATGAACGGGCTGCTCATACATCCGGGTGAAACTTTTTCCTTCTGGAAACTGGTCGGCAATACAACGAAAGCAAAGGGATATCGCGAAGGGCGCGTCCTTATACTTGGTAAGCTGACAAAAGGACTGGGCGGTGGCCTCTGCAATCTGGCAAACACCATTCACCGTGTCGTTCTTCAGAGTCCGCTGACCGATACCGAATTTCATATGCATTCTGATGCACTTGCTCCTGATGAAAACGGCATTCGTGTTCCGATGAGCGCCGGAACGTCGGTAAACTTCAATTATAACGACTACCGGTTCCGCAATGACACAGATCAGGTATTTCAGCTTCTCTGCTGGTGCGATGATGATAATCTTAACTGCGAAATAAGGAGCGACAAGCCATATCCTTTCAGATTTGAGATATCGGAAGAAGATCATCATTTTGAAAAGGAAGGCGATGAATATTATCGCGTGTCCAGAATATATAAGGATACATATGATAAGGATACAGAAGAACTCATCAGTCATAAACTTATCGTGGACAATCATTCACACGTACACTTCGATCCGTCGGTCATTCCGCCGGAGCAGATAAGGTGATATATCTAAAAAAACAGCACGCCTTGGCGTGCTGTTTCCGTAAATGGTCGTTATAAATCACATACCATTATGTACTCCTCGTCATTTTCATCCACGGTTTTAAAGCCGACGTTTCGGTACATTCTCACCGCGTAATTGGCTTTCTGCACTGCAAGTGATGCGCGTTTATATCCCTGCGACTTCAGCACATCAAGCATCTCCTTCATAAGCTCCGTTCCGATGCCCTGACCGCGGTATTCCTTGTACAGAGAAATTGCAAAAGACGGAGTTTCGTCATCCACATGGCCGTAATCATCCATGATACGTGTCCATACGGCACCGACAACTCTGCCGTTACATTCGGCCACAAGACAGTTGTCACCCCTGCGGGTGCCGAAATCATCTGTATAAACCCTCAGTTCAGGATTTTCAATAATATCTCTTTCCGGAGGTTCCACGCCTTCCGGAATAAATATAGCTTCATAGAGAAAATCTTTCAGCAGTTCAGTTTCATTAGTTCTGAGTTCCCTTATAATATACGCTTTGTCATTTGTCATATCTTTTCTCCTGTTCGTGTTTTTCATAAATGTGATGTATCGTTTGAATTACAGTGAACGCACGCAGATTTTTACGTTTACTATACAGGAACAGTCCGGCTTCCAGTGAAACCGGACTGTTCTCTCTTTTTTTTCAGACAGATAACACGGAATCTGGTATTACCACGTTATCGCCGAATGACTGTGAATATAGAATTCTTCCTGACTTGGCTGCCAGCCGGCTTCCTTTGGCGGGAAAAGCCTGTCGAACTCGGCAACTGCGGCTTCATCATCACATGGAGTATCGACATCACTTGGACGATAGAACCACTTTCTGCCGTCGAGAGCGCCTTCTTTAAGTTCCTTTACAAGAAGAGCGGCAGGGAAAAATCCTTCACCTTCGCCGAAGCATACATTGTACTTTCTGCAGCTTCTGTAGCCGCGGGAAACGTAGTTATCAGGATTTCCGAAGTTTATAACAACGTCAAATCCCATTGACTCTGCGATCTTAAAAGTATGTTCAAGAAGAGCCTTTCCGAGTCCTTTACGCTGATACTCAGGGAGTACACACAGCGGTCCCATTGTAATGATGTTCTTTTCATTACCCTGTTCATCTACGAGCTTTGACCTGCAGTACATAACATTGGCGATCACTTTGCCGTCAAGCTCGATGACATAATCAAGTTCCGGTATGAAATCCCTGTGACTTCTCATGATGTGTACGAAGTAATGCTCAAAACAGCCGGGTGTGTTAAGATTCCAGAAAGCCTCACGGGTAAGGTTTTCCGTTTCGCGGTAGTCGTTTTATGTTTCTCTGCGGATAATATAGTCATATTTATTCATTGTTTTTTCCTCCTGAAATAGTTTGACCGGACTACGGAG
>JAGDDO010000420.1 GCA_017848205.1 Oscillospiraceae bacterium
AAAATGCAGAAAAAAACTGGGGCTCATTGTGGTAGATTATCTTGAGTTATTTCATGGTTGTTATAATGAGAAAGAACATTACATAAGATTTTCGGATGCAATTAAAAAATTCAAAAAACTTGTTAATGAGTTGAAGGTTCCTGTTGTTCTATTATGTGAGCTTGCAAGAGATGTAGAATATAATAGCGATAATAGACCGGTTCTGAAGAATATAAGCTGGAAATTTGATATCGATAAAGCTGATAAGATTGTATTTCTTTATCGGGATAGTTACTATAATCCCAACAGTAAGATTCCAAATGTTATGGAACTTATAACTGCTAAAAATAAAAACGGAAAACCGGGAGTTATTGAGTTTCATTCGGATTACTCTTTAAAGTGAAGCTTTGAAAGGTTGTATATCACTTAATAAAAGGATAAAGCGGATCCTCGGCTCCGCTTTTATTATGTATGCGCCAAAGGCGCACTATCCTTTTAAATTAAACGACCCGATGTGGTACGCATCGTTGAGAGGCGTGTCAGGTTCAATAACGATTTTGATCAATGTGCCTAAAATATCATTTAATATCAAAAGAAAAATATTTACATTGACACAATAACCCTAACATGATATTATAATTTATATAATATTACGAAAGGTATAGGGACCATCATATGAACCAGAAAATCATTTTTGCTCCGGGATTTAATGAAGCGGAAATACTTAAAAGTCTTGCGCTGCATGGGATAAATACCATCGGGATGAGGGTAATGAATGCGGCGGAACTGGCTTCTTTTGCGCTTGTTAGATCCGGGGTGCATGTGCCGGAGAAGATGCTTTCTCCGCAGGAGGAACTTGTTATTATTGCAGATGCTGCGCGGTCGGAGAAATATTTTGAAAAAGCCTCTTATGCGGATATTTCTGATCTGAGAGCGGCGGTGAGATCACTTCGCAGTCTTGTGACTGAAGACGATGAGATAAAGACTGTCGAAGAAAAACTGTCGCAGGGGTTATTCAAGGAAAAGAACGAGGCGCTTATTAGCCTTTTCAGTAAATATATTTCTGCACTTAAAGATAAGAACCTTGCGGACGGGATTTCACTTGTAAGGTGTGCAATTGAAAACAACTGCACTCTGGATCAGGAGATAGTCTGCCTTGCTGAATTTCCGCTTACTCCGCTGGAGGAGAAACTTGCGGAAACTGTTTCGGGCGGAAATTGCCGTAAGAGGAGTATTTCTGTCCTTTATCTTGAAGACAGAACGATGCCGGAGAAAGTGACAGTACGTAACTGTTACGGTGCTGCGAATGAAGTGGAGACTATCATCGACGACATCTACCGCGGAAAATCACTTGACCAGTGTACTGTTGCAGTCACGGATACATCTGCCTACAGTCAGCTTTTCTTTGACTATGCTGTAAGGCACGATATTCCGGTGACATTCGGATGCGGAATACCGGTGTCAAATTCAAATCCGGCTGCACTTCTTAAACTGTATAACAACTGGACGACTAAGGGATTCTTCGGAGCGGAAGCTCTTGCAAAGATGCTTTCAGACAGTTCATTTGACCGTTCAGCATTAAAAGATGAATTTCCTGTTACGGAAAATTACAGATGGGATGACCTTGTTGAAACGCTCGGCACGCTGCGTATGACCAATGACAGACTTCAGAACGATGAACGTGTGAAGTCATACATCCAGGCGGTCAATGAGGAAGAAAAAGAACTGGGTCCGAGATATGAAAAGACGCTGAACAGAAAATCCGTTCTCATTCCGCTTATAAAGGTCGCAGCACGCGAGCTTGCTCTTGCGCCGGAGGAGTTTTTACGTAAATATTCACGTATCAGAAAAGGAAATTCGACTTATACGGAATCACTTGTTATGACTCTCGACAGATCAGCTCTGTCTTCGCTCTGCGAGCAGATAAGAACGGTTCGCTCTGCCGGTCAGAGTGTTTCCGATGTTATAAATGATCTTCTCGGCATGAATGTCTGTGCTCAGAGCAGTACCGGCGGAGCTGTGCATATCACGGATATAAAAGGTGCGTTCCAGAATCTCAGAAAGAACCTGTATATAGCCGGAATGGCGGCATCAAAAAGAAAGATAAATACAAGCCTTATTTCGATTTTGTACAAGCAGAATACGAAGC
>JAGDDO010000421.1 GCA_017848205.1 Oscillospiraceae bacterium
CTGAGTTCATACGCTTCTTCATCAGCGTAATACTGCTCCATCTCTTCTTCCTTGTAGTCAGCCGGATCAGGCATTTCCGGTTCACTTATGGCAAATCTCAGATTACCTTCGTCCGATGTTACATATGTTACAAGTTCCTCGTCGCGGTATGCTTCGAACTCGATCATGAAATCCTCCGCATCGGTATCAATATCGATGCTTGTCGATCCGCTTTCTATCGGATCAGTCACGAGATAGCTTCCCTTGTAAACGCCGTCCACCCAGAGTTCTGCAAATCTGCAGTCAGGTGTGTACTGAAGTCCGAGTTCACGGGCAATCTCAAATGCTGTATAGTTTCTCATAAGAGACGGGTCAAAACAGTTTGCAAGAAGACACCATTTCTTTGATTTGCCCATTCCGAGAACATCCTGTTTTTTGTCAAGCTTGATGTTGAATGGCTTTTTCTCAGCGCGTCCTGTGGAATTTCCCCTTACTTTCATTTTACCTTTTTCGGTGTAACTTTTGCCTTCTTCTGCAGGAGAAACTACGGTGATAGCTGACTTCTGATATCCGTCAGCTTTTTCGATCTGGTTTCCGTTTCCTTGCTCAGTATCAATGTAGATCCTTGCGTATTTTCCTGCCTCATACTGCGTTTCTGCAGCCGATACAGTAAGTGCTGACAGCTGAGCTGCTGCTGCCGCAATAACGGCGATTGAGGTAACTGCTTTTACTAATTTCTTTCTCATCAGATTTTACTCCTTACAATTTAAAATATCAGCAAATATGTTTTTGCTGTGTTTTTATTATGCCATAGCTTAAGCCTCCTGTGTTTTGAAATTACAAATTTGTAATCGGATAATTTATTCTATCACACCTTGTCATACTTTTGTAAGTGTCCTCAGAGGACACAGTTTTGTCATAATTGTCATAACCGATTGACTGACTATATTTATTTTGTTATAATATTGAACGTAGATTTAATGCCTTTAAACGCAGAAAACTGCGTTTGATTTAATAATTATCAGGGTGATTTTAATGATGAAACGAGCTTTTCGTGCTGTTCAGAATTTTCTGATAGATCCGAACGATATACGTGTTTCGATTTTCAATATAATGGCGACAGTCGGCGGATCTGTCAGCTTTATCGCATTTATAGTTTCCGTATGCAACGGTGTAGCTGTCTCGAATCTGGCTGCTCTGCTGTTATGTATAGCTATATCATTTATACTGCTTCATTATTCAAAGCGGACAGGAAAATACCGTATCTGCTATCTGCTTACAATAATCACGATATTTATGATCATGTTCCCCGTAATGTTCTTTACAGCCGGCGGACTTAAAAGCGGAATGCCGATCTATTTTGTGTTTGCGGTCACCTATACGGTCTTCATGCTGGAAAACAAGTCCGGACTGATCATATCAGCACTTGAGGTCATCGAGTATGTCTTGTGCTGTCTGACCGCTGTAAACTTCCCTTCGACTGTAATTCCTTTTCCGAATGACAGGGCTGTTGCAATGGATATAATCTCGTGTACTATCGTATGTTCCTCGGCACTGGCTGCAACCGTATATGTCCAGACAAAACTGTATCACAAGGAACAGAAAAAGACCGAGGCGGCTCTTGAAGAAGTACGGTTTCAGAGTCAGGCGAAAGATATTTTCCTTGCAAACATGAGCCATGAGATACGTACTCCGATCAATATAATTCTCGGTATGAGCGAGATGATCAATCGTACATCGACCGAAGATCAGATCTTAAAATACAATCAGAAAATACGTCTTTTCGGCAAAAAGCTTCTTGTGATGATACGTGACGTTATCGATATCACCAAGATACAGACCGGTAAAACCGAGATCGAAAGCTGTGTTTACCGGCTGGAAGAGGCAGTGACCGAACTGGAAGTGCTCGGTGATGAACTTGCTTCGGAAAAACAGCTGTCTTTCACTGTTAAGCGTGAATATGAGGACAGCCTTACACTTATCGGCGACAAAACACATTTTATCGAGATCATAAGCAATCTTGTTACGAATGCCGTGAAATATACAGAAAAAGGCCGCGTATCACTTTCCGTACGTGCAGAAAACAAGGACAGTAAAAACTGTACGATAACAGTTAAAGTTGAAGATACTGGTATCGGTATACCGAAGGATGAACTGAATGACATTTATGAGATCTTTTACAGGTCAGAAAAATGTCGTTCTGTGGAAGGAACGGGTATCGGACTTGCGATAGTAAAAGAACTCACCGAACGAATGGGCGGAGAAATAAGTGTCGAAAGTATGGTCGGTGTCGGAACCACCTTTACTGTTACGCTCATGCAGGAAATATCGGAACAGACTGCCGAAAAAAAAGAGCGTACAGAAATACACTACATTGCCCCGGAATGCCGTGTTCTTATGGCCGATGACAATCCGGAAAACCTGCAGCTTTTAAAAACTCTTCTCGGACGAACAATGCTTCAGATCGATACTGCCGAAAGCGGAACGGAAGCCATAAGACTTGCAATGCTCAACTCCTACGACATTATTATTCTGGATTATATGATGCCGGAAATGGACGGGATTGAAACTCTTTCACATATGAAACAGAAAGGCATTGAAAGTGCATTTATAGCCCTTACTGCTGATGCCATAGCCGGAACAGGTGCAAAAATGGCTGAGGCAGGATTTGCGGAATATGTGACCAAACCGGTAGACTGGTCAAAATTTGAACAGGTGCTTCTTAAGTACATACCGAAAGAAAAAATTGCATACGAAAGCAGAAATCAGAACCAGGTTTCTGCCGAAGAGATCGCTTTCCTGACGGAAAATACCGAAAACTGTGAACTCGATATTGTATACGGACTTCGCCGTGTGGACAACAGCAAAACCATATATCAGAAAATACTTGTCCTGTTCTGCAGCCCTTTCGAAAAGAACTGCAGGAAAGCATCAGAACTGCTTGCAAATGAGGACTGGAATGGTCTTCGCATTGTCATTCACTCGCTGAAAGCTCAGGCCCGCGGGATCGGCGGCGATCTTCTTGCTCAGATGGCAGAAGTAATGGAGAAAAAGCTGATGCAGAATGATCAAGATTACGTAAGATCAGCCTTCCCTCTCCTTGAACTTCAGTGGAAACGCACCCGAGATAATGCGGAACGTCTTTCTGAACTGCTTCCGTCAGAAGGCGATAAAACGGAGAATGAAAACACGGACGAACTTACAGCTCAGGCTGTTCATGCACTTGAAAACAATCTCTGGCTCAATGCCCGGAAAGCAGTGGAAACACTTCAGAAGCGGAATAGCGGTGAACCGGTTTACGCAGAAATACTGCAGCTTATAGAAAAATTTGAGTTTGAAAAAGCACTAGAATTACTTGAAAAAGGAGATAAGAAAAATGAATGTACCTAAAATCATGGCAATTGATGACGATATGGAAATGCTCAAACAGCTCGCCC
>JAGDDO010000422.1 GCA_017848205.1 Oscillospiraceae bacterium
AAAATATGCATCATAGGATCCGTCGCCGTCTTCAGCTTCCTTTACCGCAAAGTCAAGTGTATCCGTTTTAGAAAGTCCCTTGTTTTCAAAATCTATTTTATAGACAACAGTTTTTCCGGTTTCAGATGACGGAGCGAGGCAGAAACAGTCTGAACCGCTCCTAAAGAAAAACGCTTCCGGGAAATTACCGGCCGGCTTCATTTTTTCGCTGCCATCGAACGCTGCATCGCAGAACACTAGATCATGTGACAGATTTTCGTAAAGCAGGAGTCTGCCCTTGCTGTCGGCAATGAACTCGTATGAATTCACATGCGGGCCAAGGCATACCTTTTTCTTTATGTTAAGCTCACTGTCTGTAATGATAAAATAAAATTCCTCATAAGTTTCGTCAGGAGATTTTGATACAGTGCTTCCGGCAAGCAGATGAAGTTCCCCGTTATCTGCAGTTCTGACCTGTTTGATATAGGTCTTTATGCCCAGTCCAAGGTCAGTTTCCGCGCTGATACATTCAGTCCTTTTACCTTTAATATCTGACTTCATCAGACAGCGTTTACCGAAGTATTCATCTGTTTCTTCATATTCTGTTTCCGTGAACATGATCTCGTTTCCGGATAATTTTATGTTCGGAGCACGGTTATAAGGATCTAAAAAAGTGTGTACTGAAAGATCAGTAAGCTTTGTGCTTTTTCCTTCTGAAATACTGATTCCGTACATGTAAGGATATGAATAAGCCATTACGTCATAATCCGGCGACACGCTTTTACACATATACCACATGCTGAAATTACCGGGCAGCTCAAATTCATAACTTGCTGTAACCTCACCTGTTTCAGTATCATGCTTCTCCAAAAGGCAGTATGATTTTCTCACTGAATGATAGGCAAGCAGCAGTGAACCGTCTCTGCACAGTGATGAGTTCAGAAGAAGGCCGTCCGATTTTTCTGTGTTTAAGTCAGCGGAACGAAGCTCTTCGCCTTCGGCCGAATAAGTGACAAGTCTTAATTTATGTTCATCATTTTCGAAAAGAGCCAGTACACTTCCGTCTTCATCTGATAATATGTCGGCAAGACCATAGCCTTCGTTTATCATGGGTGCCGGATCAATGATCTGTTTTTCAGAAACAAGATTCAGGTTTTTGTCATATATCTGATGACTGTAGCCGGTAAATGCCTCTTCCGGATCAGAAACAGCTTTTCCGATAAGATAACCGCCGTCTTCCATGGCTTTCACCTGAATAATATCTTCGTTTTCAGAAAGTGCGATATTTCCGTTCACCTCGCCGGTGCTGCGGTCTGCTCTGATAAGTCTTGGATTGATATTGCGGGTTTTGTACATGTCGTATGCCAGGAACCACAGATCATTCCCTTCTGCATTTACCGACAGCAGTTCGCTGTCTTCTCCGATATCTTCAATTTTTACAAACTGTTCTTCACCGGTTTCAATATCGTGAAAAGTTACGCGTTTCCAGGAGTCTTTGTATGTATTGCATCCTGAATAATAAATGTTTTCACCATCGGAAGCAATAAGTTCCGGTGTTCTTATACAGGAATCAAAGTCTTTGTCTTCCGTGAAATATCCGATCGTCTTGCTTTCCTTATACCTTTTAAGTCCGTAACATGCAGCAACTGCGGCACCGCCGACTGCCAGAGCAAGTACAGCGGCAGCAAGGGGGAACAGTACTTTTCTTTTTAACGGAACACCTGTTTTTCTGGTTTTTTTCGTATCGTATATGATCGGAATTTTATTCGTTTCATACGAAAAAGGTTTTATTTTCTTTATTACAAGATATTCGTCGTCAATATCACCGATCGCTTTGTAAAGATCTTCCCCGGTCACGGCTTAAGCCCCCTTTCGGCAAGATGTGCACGAAGCTTTGTTTTAAGGCGGGCGAGTATGACAGAAACATTGTTTTCACTCATATGAAGTTCCGAAGCGATCTTTCCGACACTTTCTGTATACCAGTATCTCATTACGAACACGTTGCGGTTACGCTCTGAAAGTGATGCCACAAAATCATTCATCACTTCCGCCAGTTCATTCCCGTCAAAAGCGACGGAGGCATCTTTATCCGGAATGCACTCCGAAAGCTCATCAAGCACGACAGCGATCTGTCCGCCTCCGCGTTTTTCTGTATGTGAATATTTATACCGGTTGAAAGACAGATTCCGGACTATCCTTCCGAGAAACGCCGGAAATATACGTGGTCTGTTCGACGGTATCGAATTCCATGTCTTAAGATAAGTATCGTTCACACATTCCTTCGCGTCTTCACTGTTATGCAGTATGTTTTCTGCTATTGATCTGCAGAATGAACCGTATTTTTCAGCCGTTTCGACAAGTGCTTCCTCATTTCTTTCCCAGTAAAGCTGAATTATAGTCTGATCGTCTGTCATTGGTTTCATCCTCCCTCATATATACTGACAGCATTTTTCTCGAAATCTTTCACTGTAAATAAAAAATTTTCAGGTGGTTCAGTGCAGCTGTAAAACGGTCCGCGAAGGGTGAAGACTTACTTATTTAAACATAACTTCAATTTCCGCAGGATCCGGAATATGATCAGCGTTATCTGCAGAATACTCGATAAAGCTTATCAGGTCATCATCTATTCTTCTTGCTGCAAAAGCGTTATAAGCAGTATCATTCACGTAGAAAATATCCCTTGCATATTCGTCAGATCCAAGTTTTATCGTCTTTCTTTCCTCATAAGATGATTCTGAAATGAATCCGGTTCCGACAACGCATTTTTTGTATGCATCGAGAAAGCCTTCAGCACTGATATCCGGATTATCCGGAAAAGCCTGCTTTGTGTTCACAAGGAAAACAACTATTTCTTTGCCTTCGTTTTCAGTGGATATGACAGCATCCCATATAGTTGCCTGTTCACGGATAATGTCAGCTTCATCTTCAAACCGGCCAATAAACTCTTCCTTAGACTCTGCAAGCTTATCACCAGGTTGAACTTCCATGTCATCCGAAACATTTATCGTTACTTTTGAACATCCGTTTACGTATGTTCCGTCCTTGAAAAGTCCCGGGGTATAATTTGTTCCTTCTGCCGCCTGATCATCGCCGTATACCGTCGGAGGATCCGGTATGTACTCAGGTTCTTTTTCAGGTTTGAAGCCTTCGCCGTAGTTAAGTCCGTAACCTCTTTCAAACCAGCACGAATCTGTACCGATCTGAGCTGTTGAAGCATACCACGGAGACGGAAGTTTTCCGGTGAAATCGGCGCATCCGCAGAGCACGTCTGAAATGCCCTTGCCCTCTGTACCCGGAAGATAGCACATCACCATAGAATCCCATTCATCATAGATCCTTGGATTTACAATGACCTGTCTGCCTGCAATGATACAGGTGACTGTCGGCTTGCCGAGCTTTTTGACCTCATTCCTTGCTTTGTAATTTCCCGAAAGAGCAAGTTTTCCGAACAGACCCATATCTTCAGTGTCACCGTTCCATTCGGAATAAGCCTTTTCACCAAGACAGAGAAGAACAGCATCCGCTTCTGACGCCTTTTCCTTATCGGTTATAACTTCAATTCCGTAATCGGCTGAATAGCGTTCAAAAGCTTCAAGTATGGTAGTAAGACCAGGTACATTCTTTGAAGGAGCACCGTTCCAGTCCATGGTCCAGCCGCCGCACTGAGCTTTTCCGTTATCTGCTGCAGGACCGGTAATATAGACCTTTGTGCCCTTCTTCAGAGGAAGAAGATCATTGTCATTTTTCAGAAGAACAAGGCTTTCCTCCACGGCCCTTTCCGCAACTTTTCTGTATTCTTCAGAGCCGCATGCTTCTTTTTCCGTTTTAATATTCTCAAGCATCGGATCGTCAAAGAATCCTGCTTCTTTCTTGACTTTTATTATTCTTGTAACGGCATCGTTCACACGTTCTTCAGATATATCGCCTTTGTTTACTCCGTCAATTATTATCTGCTTTGCTTCATTAAATGTATCAGGTTCCATTAACATATCAATGCCGGCATTAATGCTCTTCACTACCTGTTCATAGTAGGTTGAACCGGTGATATTCTGCACGGAGTTCCAGTCACTTACGATGAAGCCCTCAAAGCCCATCTCATCCTTGAGCTTCATTATGTATTCCCTGTTTTCGTGCATCTTGACGCCGTTTAAAGATGAATGACTTATCATGATCGTCTGTACTCCGGCATCTATATGAGCTTTATATACCTTAAGAAGTTCTTCTATTTCAGCATCAGTAAGCTCGGCATCACCGCGGTCGAGAAGCATTAACGGACCACCGCCTTCGCCTGTGCCGAATTTTACATTTCCGTCTGCAAAGAAATGCTTCGGGCAGACAATAAGACCGCCGTCAAGAAGACCTTTTGTGAACGCGACGCTGAGTTTTGTTATGTCGCCGAGGTCGGAACCGTAGGACTCGTAAGTTCTTCCCCAGCGCGGATCAGAAGACTGGGCAACGCATGGTGAAAATGTCCACAGCACATGGCAGAGCTTTGATTCGTCCGCCGTTATGCGTCCTATCTGATATGCCAGTTCCTCGTCACCGGAAGCGCCTATTCCGATATTGTGCGGAAAATAAACTGCTTCACGGCAGTAACCTACACCGTGGACATTGTCCAGTCCGTAGCAGTAAGGTATACCTGCGGCTGACTCAACGGCACCTTTCTGCTGTCTGTCAACGAGCTTTCGCCATCCTGAATCGACTGCACATTCCGGTGTGCCAAGAAGGCTGCCGTAATCATTGTTTCTCATATCCTCTTCAGTTACATGATAAACCGCAGCCTGTACCATCTGCGACGCTTTCTGTTCCAGCGTCAGAGTCGAAACGATCTGCTCCGGAGTCATTGCAGCATACTGCTGATACTTCGGAATGTCGGAACGTAATTCGACAGCTTCATAATTTTCAGCGTCTGAGGCCGGAAGTGAATCTGCAAACGTATCCGGTCCGCCTTTAGTACTGTTCTGCGAGCATGATACAGCCGACAGCATAAGCGCCAGTACAAGTGATATCGTAAGTGCTTTTTTCATTGATTTTCTCCTTTTCATGAAATACAGTCAAATGATATCCCCTGCCGCGTCGCTAAAGATCTTCCGCTGTCATGGGATTCATCCTCCCTCATATATACTGACAGCATTTTTCTCGAAATCTTTCACTGTAAATAAAAAAAATTTCAGCACTGAATTTTTCAGACGGTTCAGTGCTGAAGGTTGCGCCTGCGGCGCCATTATAAAACGAGCCGGACGGCTCGTTTTTTCCATAGCAGTCTTCGGCCCGAAGGGGTGAAGACTTCCTTTCCTGAAATCATCAATATTGACACTGCATCAGAGGTATGCTATAATATAATTGT
>JAGDDO010000423.1 GCA_017848205.1 Oscillospiraceae bacterium
GATAGTCGGTGTTAATGGCAAAGAGGTCCCACCTGTTCCCATTCCGAACACAGAAGTTAAGCTCTTTTACGTCGAAAATACTCGGTTGGCGACGACCCGGGAAGATAGATAGACGCCGGTACTTTATGCACCATTAGCTCAGTTGGTAGAGCAACTGACTCTTAATCAGTGGGTCCTGGGTTCGAGCCCCCGATGGTGCATTTTTTTATTTTTACAGAGTATTTTACCGGCCCGTTGGTCAAGTGGTTAAGACTCCGCCCTCTCACGGCGGCATCACGAGTTCGAATCTCGTACGGGTCATTTGTTTATTGTTAAACAAAACAAAAGGGCCAATAGCTCAGTTGGTTAGAGCAACCGGCTCATAACCGGTAGGTCCCGGGTTCGAGTCCCTGCTGGCCCATTCAAAGCTTTATGAGTTAATCATAAAGCTTTTTTGTTTGCTTAATTTAGAATGTAGTATGCAGAACGGAAGAAACAGACACCTCTGGTTCTTAAAGTGAACATAAAAAACACCACCGTTCACTATAATTGTTTGGATTTAAGGATTGATAAACTATGGATAACAGAAAAATCGTATTTCTTGATATTGACGGAACACTTGTAAACTCAGAAAAGAAGATCACTCCGGCTACAAAGGCAGCACTGATGAGAATACAGAAGGAAGGCGTTAAAGTAGCTATCGCTTCGGGCAGACCGTCAAAGGGAGTTGTTCCATTTGCCGATGAACTGGAACTTGATAAGTTCGGAGGTTATATCATGCCTTTCAACGGATGCAATATTATAAACTATCAGACAAAGGAAGTCGTTTTTGCAAATACTCTTTCAATGAATACGGTAAAGCGTACTTATGAAACAGCGAAGGAATACGGCCTTGAAATGATCACTTACAAGGGGGATGTTATTCTTTCTGAAACAGACGATAATCCGTATCTTCTTATAGAAGCAAGAATAAATAAGATGGACGTTGAAAAGGTAAAAAACGTTTATGAAGCCATTGAAGAGCCTCCTGTAAAGTGTCTCATTCTGGGAGACGGTGATTATCTCGGTAAAATAGAATCAGAGATAAAGGAGAAGATAGGTGCCGGCGCAAATGTATTCCGTTCTGAGCCTTTCTTCATCGAAGTTGTGCCTGAGGGCCTCGACAAGGCCGCTGCAATAGCTGAGCTTATAAAGAAAACAGGTATAAAAAGAGAGGACACTATCGCCTTCGGAGACGGTTTCAATGACGTATCTATGGTGGACTACGCCGGAATCGGTGTGGCAATGAGTAACGGATGCGACAAAATCAAGGAAGTTGCCGACAGAATAGCTCCTGACAACAACTCAGACGGTGTTGCAGCAGTTATCAATGATATTTTCCCGGAGGATCGCTGATGTCAGAGGAACAGTATCAGAAGAACAGACGTCATTTCAGAATATATACAGCTTCTGCTTTTCTGATCTATCTGCTTATAGTTCTTCACATAACTATTTTCAGCAGAGAGCCGGAGGAAAGGCGCATTGACACGGAGCTCTTTCGTTCCTACAGGCTGCTTTTCGTAGAAAAGAATGATTTCTATTACGGTCAGATAGTATGTAATATTCTTATGACGGTACCGTTTGGTATCCTGATTCCTCTTCTGAATCCGAAGATTCGTTCTTTTATGAAAATTTTATTGTCCGGCCTGCTTTTTTCCCTGATCATAGAGCTGGTTCAGTACTTTACCGGACGCGGACTCTTTGAGTTTGATGATCTTTTCAATAATACTGTCGGAGCGATTATCGGTTATCTTTTGTTTTTATACTTTTACTGGCGCTATCGGGTGAATATGAAAAAGTTAAGACGATCACAGGAACTTTACGGGAAACAGTAAAGAACAGTATACCGGAGATTAAGAACAGAAACAAAAAAGCATATCGTACTTTGAAAATATGTACGATATGCTTTTATTATTGCTTATTAATAATAATTTTTACAGATGATCAGATAGCACCGTGCATTTTATTCTTGAAGTCATCCTTAAGCGCTTCGAGCTTCTTGGTGTCTTCCTGACGCTTGATTCTTGCCTGTTCCTGGATCTGCTTAGTTTCGTCGATACCTCTTACGATAGTGTTCCATGTCTTTTCGAGGGTTTCAACCTGAATTGAGCTGCCTGAAGCAAGCTGAGCTGTCATCTTGGACTGAGCAACTGTGTTTTCTGCATTCTTGATGAGAAGTTCGTTTGTCTTTTCATCGAGAGCACTCATAGCTTCAGCCTGTACACGCTGTCTCTTGAGCATGATAGCCTGTGCAAGTGACTGCTTGAATACCGGCATTGTGATGATGAATGCAGAGTTGATCTTTCTGATAAGATTGAGGTTTGAGTATTCCATTGTCTTGAGCATTGGAATAGTCTGAAGAGCTACGTTTTCAGCAACCTTGAGGTCCATAACTCTCTGGTCAAGGATATCACGTGTCTGAATGAGGTTGTTAAGATCCATACGGATAGTACCGTCTTCAGGATTTGCATTTACCTTAGCCTGATATTCTTCGATATATGCATCAAGTTCCTTAACGCCCTGTTCGCCGGCCATGATATACTTAAGGAGTTCCTCGTAGTATGCAAGGTTAGCTTCGAACATTTTATCGAGCTTTACGTTTGTTTCACCGATCTCCTTTTCGTATCCCTTGAGCTGAATGTAGATCTTGTCTACTGCTTCGCCCATTGTGTGATACTTGCCGAGGATCTTGTCAAGTTCCTTCTTGGCATTTGAGAAGAGCTTTTTAAGGCCCTTTTCTTCAAGTGCAAGTTCCTTGCTGTCAAACTGATTCATAACTTCTGCAAGGTTCTGGAGGAGCTTGCCTGAGTCATTTATCTGGTTGATATCCATTGAATTGAGCACCTGGTCAGATGCCTTTGATATTTCTTCAGCTACAGGACCGCCGAATTTTACGATCGAGTTAGGATTGCTTACGTCGATCTGAGCAGTGAGTCTGTCGATCTCATCTGAATTTATGATCTTTTCCTGGAGTTCCTGTTTTGCTACAGTAATATTGAATTCCTGAGCTACTTCCGGTACTACTTCCGGTACTGCAACAGCTTCTGCTGCAGGTGTGATCTCAGCTGCAGCTTCCTTGGCAGCTTCTGCGCTTGGTTTGAAATTTAATGCCATTTTTTTATATCTCCGTTTCTCAGCCGTGAATGGTATAAAGCTGTATCCGGCTGGTAAGTACAGCTTTGTATATGTTACAGTGAACTCCGATATTAAAGTTTACTGTAATTGGTTTGTGTTCTGAATGTTCCGGAAATCAGTTTATCAGAGCTGCTGATCAACAGATATGCCGGTAATACCGAAGGTGTCAGATCATTTTCTGCCCTTGAATATTCTGCCGAAGAACGATGTCTTTTCCTGTGGTATCTCTTTAGGGATAGCAAGGTTCTGCGGCCTGAAATCATATTTGAATTCGCCGTGGATGAATTCCTGGAATGCTTCCGGACGGATATATGCTTCAAGATTCTTGTATCCTGTAGGAGTGTATACGATAATGTCAAATCCTATAAGGTTAAAGAGTGTGAGCAGTATGCATTCCGGTGCTTCAAAAGTATTCTGACCGGCTGATACGATGACAATCTTCGGAATATCTTTGGTGAAGTCAAACTTCTGGATTATCTGAATAAGTCTGTTTGGTATGCTGAGTCCCACAGTCAGCACGAGAGGTACTATGTCGCTGTCAGGGACTGTGATGAATCCGCTGTCGATTACCTCCTGCATCTTGCTGAAAATAAGATACTGAACGTTGTCAGTGAGATAATTGTATTTGTTCAAAGGCGATTTCTTCAGTGCCTCAATGTCTATCTTTCTGCCGTTGCTTACCTTCTGTGCCTGATCACGTCTTACGCCTGCTGTAGGCTTGAAGAACGGTACCTTGTTGAAGTATACTGACATCGGAGAAAGCTTGAACTGAATGTCCTTGTAGTATTCCTGAACGTCGCCCTTAGGGATACCGCTTATCTTGGCAAACATGTTCGGTACGATAACGTATTCGTTTCTGCTGTCAAATCCTGTGCGGTACATAGCCTGCTGGTGCCACATAAGGCCGAGTTCCTCGTATGTGGTGGTAAGAGTCTGGTTGCGTGAGAAACTGAACTGATGTGTTCTGAACATCGTGTTGTCGTTGTAGAGAATAGAGTCCAGTGACTTCTCAGCGTCATATGCCATTGTCGCAAGCTTTGTTTTGATCATTCTGTCAGGGAACGGCATGCCTGTTCTTGAATCTTTTCCTTCGAGGATTGTAAGATCTGCAAATCCGACTGATGTAACAGTCTGAAGTATCGACTTGTCAGGATTGAAGTAGAAGACGTCGAGACCTGAACGTGAAAGCATGTTCAGGAAATGAAGCTCCGGAACTGTTATTTTTCCGTAGTAGACAACTGCAGGAATATCGCTTCTGTAGAAGTCGAACATAGATGTTATCTGATCGAACCAGCATGAAAGCATTACACATGTGTTGA
>JAGDDO010000424.1 GCA_017848205.1 Oscillospiraceae bacterium
TCTCAAAAAACGAGCAGAAACTTCGTACCAAACTGCCTGAGATACTTGATGAGATAAATTATGCTTATGGTGTGAGATTCCCCGAAAATACGCCAGTTTCGGATATGATCGGTACACTTTCTTCACTTATGATAAAATTTGGTATTGAACGAGTTTACGGAAAAGGACATCATAAATCATCATATCAGAAAGCACTTGAAAAGCTGGAAGGATATCGCGATAAAATGGCACAGTATGACTATTACAACAGCCTTTTTGACGGAAGGAACAGCTTTTCAAAGACAGATACCGATGCAACATTCATGCACATGAAGGAAGACCATATGAGAAACGGTCAGCTGAAACCCGGATACAACATACAGGCAGCAGTGGAAGGCGAGTATATTGTAGGTATAGACGTTTCAAGCGAACGGAGCGATGTAAATACGCTGATCCCGTTTCTTGAAAAGCTTAACAGTCTTGAGTTGTTTGTATTGAAAAACATTATCTGTGATGCAGGTTATGAGAGCGAGGAGAACTATCTTTATCTCAGATCACATAACATGACCTCATACATAAAACCCGTAAATTATGAGCAGAGCAAAAAGCGGAATTATCGTACAAAATACGGCAGACCCGAGAATATGGAATACCACGAAATGGGCGATATTTTCGTATGCAAAGCCGGCAGGATACTTTGGAGAGTCGGGACTAAACACGAAAAAAGCAAGACGGGATTCGTTTCCGAAAAAGCTATGTACAGATGTGAAAGCTGCGAAGGTTGTCCCTACAAACAGAACTGTACAAAAGCAAAAGGAAACAAGACGCTGTCTATATCGCATAAGTTCAAAGAACTGAGAACAGAAAGCCTGGAAAACATAACGACCGAATTCGGAAAACAGCTCAGAATGAACCGAAGCATACAGGCTGAAGGCGTATTCGGCGTTCTTAAAGAGGACTATGGTTTCAGAAGATTCCTGTGCAGGGGCAAAAATAACATCAGAACTGAGTTCCTTTTGCTGGGACTTGCATACAACATAAAGAAGCTTTTTGCTAAGATCTCAGAAAACCGACTTGGAATTTCTCTTTTTGAACTGAAAACGGCATAAAAACCAGCAGAACATAACACCCCCGAGTCCTCTTTTTTGAAGAGGGCTTGGGGGTGTGCGCTCTGAAACAGCTTATTTCACCAGTTAATATGTTTTTTACTCTGATGTTCGGATATGGTTAGAGGGTGCTGCGGTTGCAACAGCCTCAATCAGGATCTCTTTCTACACCTGGTAGGCGAGCTATTATGGAGTTTATCCATAACCCTGCACGGCAGGTAGGAAAATTACTTTCCGTATTTACATAATACAGTATTCTGAAGCGAAAATCAATAGAATTTTACAGATTGAAAAAAACAGTCTTTGGTTGCTTTAGTAGAAGAGTGATATTTGTATTTTTGGTCACTAGATAGGGAAAATTATAACTGTAAATAATAATTCACCATTTACTATTATCCTGAATCCGCAAAACTGAACCCGCGAAGTACTATACAAAACAGCGTAAATATGGTAAAATAGAGATACAAGAAACGCTGTGAAAACAGCACCCGGAGGGTGAAAACAAAAATGCGGAAAATTGAGTATGTTGTAAGCGAAGAAAGACTGATCACGCCGAGCGGATTGTCACTCGTAGGACAAGTGCTCGGCAAGTCAAATCTGATCAAAAATGCCAACCGTATGCGGACGGAAAAGCGTTCTCAACCACAGATCAAAAACGGCGACATTCTCCTGACCATGATCGGTCTGCTGGCACTCGGGAAATCGGACTTTGAGAATGTCAATGAGTTTCATAAGGACGAGGAATTTTACAAGATCGCACTCGGTATCGCTTATGGCATACCATCGGAATCCTCCCTGCGAAATCGGCTCGACATCATCGGTACAACGATGAATCAGCAGATCCTTGACGGCAATGTCGATATGTTCCTGTCCTGCGGCTATGAACCGTCATCGCTTGCAAACGGCTATGTTCCGGTAGATATTGATGTTTCGCCGTTCGACAATTCCGGCAGTCATAAAGCAGGCGTTTCCCGCACCTACAAGAATTTTGACGGCTATGCGCCGATCTTTGCATACATCGGAACCGAGGGATATCTCTGCAATGCAGAACTCCGTGAGGGAAAGCAGCATTGTCAGAGCGGCACGCCGGAATTTCTCTCCGAAGCCATCACAGCAGCGAAGCAGATGACGAGAAAGCCGCTGTTGTTCCGTATGGATTCCGGCAATGATGCACTTGAAAATATGCTGCTTCTGCATTGGCAGGATCCGCAGTTGAAATTCCTGATCAAGCATAATTTTCGTCGTGAAGATCGTTATGCAATTGCAGAAGAGTTGAAATCAGTCTGCAAAAATGTGAAGCATCCCAGAGACGGAAAAACTGTCTATATCGGCAGTACATGGCGGGATTTTGAGACTGAAAAGGGCGGAAAATTCGCCATTCGTATGGTTTATGAGATCACCGAGAGAACAACAGCTGCTGATGGTCAGGAAATGCTTTTCCCGGAAACAGAAATAGATATGTACTGGACATCGCTCGGAGTTTCCGATGAAGAGGTCATTGAATTATATCATAATCATGCTGTCTGTGAACAGTATCACAGTGAGATCAAGACTGACATGGGCATCGAACGTCTGCCCAGCGGCAAGTTCGATACGAATGCACTGATTCTGAAACTGACAATGATCGCTTACAACATTCTTCGCATCATCGGATCGGCGGCCATGAAGGGGAATGATATGCCTGTACGTCACAGCACGATCAAGCGCAGAAGGATACGGACGGTGATCGACAATCTGATCCTGATCGCTGGACATCTGACGGATCACGCACGGAAGTTACGCTTGTCTCTTGGTCACTGTAACGGCTGGATTTGTACCTTCCTTAGAGTTGCAAAATCGATTTGAGTTTTGCGGAATCAGGTATAATATAAACAATCGTGATATTGCTTCAATAGAAAGCTGACCGAAGAGCAGATCAAAAGATTAGATGCTATTGGTATGCGATGGAAAACAAAGGCAGAACTTGCGTGGGAATGCGGCTATGAAGAAGCAAAAAGATATGCCGAAGAACACGGAGCAGCTGATGCCCCAATTCATTATGTAAGTCCCGATGGATACAAACTGGGTGTATTTCTAAGCAAATGTCGTGAAAAGTATGGCAAAGGCACACTTTGTCAGGAAAAGATCGACATGCTGAATGAAATAGGCATGGTATGGAATAAATCAAGGGCAA
>JAGDDO010000425.1 GCA_017848205.1 Oscillospiraceae bacterium
AATCGGAAATCCGGCTTCGCCGGATTTCCGGAGGTGGGATTTGCGGGGCTTCCCCCCGAACCCCCGCGCTGATTTATGAATAAATCAGCGTTTTCCTAAAAAAACCCTTCTCCGGAACGGAAAAGGGTTTGAATACTGGTTTTCCCCGTAAAGGGAGAAAGCCCTGTTCAGAGAACAGAGCTTTCTAAAGGAGATATGAGAAAAACACTATTTATAAGAAAATTTCAAAGTTATTAAGGTAAGAGAACTTTGTTTGTTTCCCTTACTATGTTTATATTATAACACGTAAAAATAGCTTTGTCAATATAGTTTATTATCTATCACTAAATTCACATGAAATATGTATACATGCACAAAAACCTAACGGTCAAATCATGGATTATACCTACGAACTGTACAAAAGTGTTCTTTTTTCACTGCCTTCCGGACAGTTTTGTGATCATCTGGTGTAAAAAGGTTCCCTGTTTTCAACTGCTTTTTTGCCGAATTCATCTGAAAAACCTGCAATTGAGAACGGACGTCCGTTGAGCGCCGGTTTGATTTTTTCAGCAATGCTGTCAAACAGAGTCTTTCTGATGTTCTTTATCTCTTCTTCTGATGCATTTTCAGGGAGATCGTTGTCAACTATAAGAAGATAACTTACGTCTTCGCCTCTTCTCATAAGCTGGAGATACGCCTGGCTGACTGTGCCGTCAGCGTCGAAGAATTCCTTAAGTTCACTTTCAAGTTCTTCAGGATGTTCCTTGAGATCTGCTATAAATACCTGTGTGTTGTTCTTGTTGTCGATAGCCTTCTTAAGCCCTTCAAGAAGTTCACGTGCAAGAAGTATGTTTGAACCGAACGGATCGATCGCAAGGCCCTTTGGTCCTTCAGGATCTGAGGCAACAATGTTTATGTACTGATCAAACTTGCAGATAACTGTCTGGAAGCGTTCTTCCTTACGCCATTTTCTTACTTCCTCCATGCTTGTGAATGCAGGAAGGAATTTTTCCTTCTGGTCGTTCTGGAGCATCATGAACTGGATCCTTGTTTCACCCTTCTGTGAAGAATCATCAGCCACTCTGAATTCTCCGTCTTCGCCCTTGACTTCCACTATGGCTGGAGTAATGAAAATCGCTCTTCTGAGTTCGCTTATAAACTTGGCCTCTGCTTCCTTTGTCTTCTTGTCCTTCATTTCGTACATTGCATAGACAAGTGCAGGGTTTTCTATCTCGTCAAGTTTAATCTTCTTGTTTTCTGTATTTTCGCTCATTGTCTTTCACCTCATATAATCTTTGGAAACACTGATCAAACCGGAAATCCGGCTTCGCCGGATTTCCGAAAGCGGGATTAGCGGGGCTTTGCCCCGGACCCCCGCGCTGATTTATGAATAAATCAGCGTTTCCCTTGTAGTAAACAGGTCCTTGTTCCTGTATAAAATCATTCATTTTATTTTACCACTATTCCGATACATATGTCAAGTAAAAAAAGGGTTTTCCGAAAAAAACGGAAAACCCTTTGGAATTTTTATTTCACTTTTTATCAGATAGCGATTTCTCTTGCTACTTCGTGAGTATGTGTTTCGTATGGCTTCTGCATTGAAAGTGCTTCCTGAATGTCGAAGTCAACGATCTTGTTATCCTGCATACCTACTACTCTGTTGCCGATTCCCTGTGTAAGGAGGTCAACTGCGTAGTTACCCATAAGGCTTGCGATAACTCTGTCTCTTAATGTTGGTGTACCGCCGCGCTGTACGTGACCGAGGATTGTTGCTCTTGCTTCGATACCTGTCTTTTCCTGAAGTGTCTGAGCGATCTCCTGTGAATGACCAACGCCTTCAGCAACAACGATGATGAAGTGCTGCTTGCCAGTCTTTCTTGTTTCGAGCATCTTCTTGGCTACTTCGTCAAGATCGTAAGGCATTTCCTTTGTGATGATCTCTGTAGCGCCGCATGCGATACCTGTATTTACTGCAATGTAACCAGCGTTTCTGCCCATTACTTCAACTACGCTGCAGCGGTCGTGTGACTGAGCTGTATCTCTGATCTTGTCTACCATTTCAAGAGCTGTGTTCATTGCTGTATCGTAACCGATAGTATATTCTGTGCAGGCAATGTCGTTATCGATTGTACCAGGGAGACCGATGCAGAGGATTCCCTTTGCTGATAAGTCAGCAGCACCTCTGAATGAGCCGTCGCCGCCGATAACTACTATACCTTCAAGACCGATTTCCTTGCACTTGGCAACTGCCTTGTCAACACCTTCAGCTGTTCTGAATTCAGGACATCTTGCTGTGTAGAGGCATGTGCCGCCCTTCTGAAGTATATCTGAAACTGAGCGTTCATTCATTTCGATGATGTCGCCGTTGATAAGACCATTGTATCCTCTTCTGATACCGTAAACCTTAATTCCTCTGCTGATAGCAGTTCTTGTAACTGCACGTACTGCAGCATTCATTCCAGGGGCATCTCCGCCGCTTGTTAAAACACCAATAGTTTTGATCATATCCAAATACTCCATTCTGCCGATCGGCTTATTATATATTACAGTTAAACCCAAAACAGCAATGACTTTAACCATATTATATTTATTTACTTGTTTAATATATCTGTAAACTGCATTTGGTTCAATCGGAAATCCGGCTTCGCCGGATTTCCGGAGGAGAAGGTTTGCGGGGCTTCGCCCCGTTCCCCCACGCTGATTTATAAATAAATCAGCGTTTTCTTAGTGCAGTTTCTGTAAACAGCAGGCCGGTTTATATATTTCTTAAAAAAACCCGCCTCTATATATTTTACTACATTTATGAAGTTTGTCAAGTCCTAAAATGCAAAACGAATACTCCGAGGTCATATAAACGCAATTTTATCCGGCGGAAAGACAGCTGTAAGTTCCGTGTAGTATTCGCGTGTAAGGTCCACACTGAGCTCTCCCTGAGGCGCAATTATCTTTCTTAAGTCGGAAAGATAGAAGCAGACCTTTATATTTCCTGCTTCCGAAGGCGGCAGAAGGGACATGGCTTCCTTCAGTTCCTTCGACGTAGTGCTTATGCATAATTTTCTTCGCAGAGCTGCATTTTTAAATTCATCTGCGGTAAACACTGCTGATGCGATTATATTTTTTCCTTTATCCTTTTCCGATATCTTTCCCGTTATGCGGACCGTACTTTCTTTTTTAAGCTTCGCTCCGTAGTTTTTCCATACGTCCGGGAAAACGACACATTCTATCTTTCCCGTCGTATCCTCAATGGTGACGAAACTCATTCTGTCGCCCTTTTTTGTTGTATGGCTTTTTTCCGCAACGACTGTACCGAAAACGGAAACTTCACTCTGATCGGTATATTTTCCGAAAGGGTCTTCGGTTATTTCCGCTGTATCCGGTATTCTTGAAAGCTTTACAAGATAGTCGTATTCCTCAAGAGGATGACCTGACATGAAAATACCTGTGACTTCCTTCTCCATGGCGAGAAGCTCCGTGTAAGGATATTCGGGAGCGTCGGGAACATAAATGTCATTTTCCGTTCCGGATCCGCCGAACAGGTCGAGCTGGCCTTCGATCACTGAACTGTTTACCGTTACGATGGTGTCGAGGTTTTCAAGCATCTGTCTGCGGTTAAGTCCAAGGTCGTCGAAAGCGCCGGCATAGATAAGACTTTCGGTCATTCTGCGGCTGATACCGTATTTTTTCGTTCTGACTGCAAAATCGCGCAGTGAACGGTAATTACCGTAGTTTTCGCGTTCGGAAATTATATCGTTCACGACTGCTCTGCCGATATTCTTCACGGCGGAAAGACCGAAACGTATACCGTCGGGAACTGCGGTAAAATCGACACCGCTCTCGTTCACGGACGGTTTGATTATGCTTACACCGGAAGCACGGCATTCATTCATGTACTCCATGAATTTTCCGCCGGCGCCGTTAAGACAGGCTGACATAACTGAGGCCATGTATTCCTTAAAGTAATGGCATTTCAGATAGGCCGTCTGGTAGGCAAGATAAGCGTAAGCTGCCGCATGGGATTTGTTGAAGGCATATGAGGCAAAGGCAGACATACGTTCAAAAATCGTTTCCGCCACTTTTTCCGGAACGCCGGAAGCTACTGCTCCGCGACACGGTGTTCCGTCACTGCCGTCACTTCCGTAGATAAATCTGCGTCGTTCATTTTCCATAACGTCGTGCTTTTTCTTTGCCATTGCACGGCGCACCAGATCCGCTCCGCCGTAGGTATATCCGGCAAGCTTGCGGAAGATCTCCATTACCTGTTCCTGATAGACTATGCATCCGTAAGTTACTGAAAGAATATCTTCAAGTTCGGGACAGTCGTAGCGTATCTCCTCCGGATGGTTCTTGTTGTGCAGATATACCGGAATAGACTCCATCGGTCCCGGTCTGTACAGAGCTATAGCGGCAGTCAGATCTTCGATGCTCGAAGGCTTAAGCTTCATTATCAGTGCACGCATACCGCGGCTTTCAAACTGGAACACTGCCGACGTGCTGCCTTCGGACATCATTCTGAAAACTTCAGCATCATCTGTCGGGATGCTGTTCATATCCGGTCTGTTGCTTCCTATTCTTTTAAGACAGTTTTCAATTATTGTAAGGTTGCGGAGTCCGAGAAAATCTATTTTAAGCATTCCGAGGCTCTCGAGGACCGACATCGGGTACTGGGTCGTAACTACGTCATGGCTTATGCGGAGAGGAACGGAATCACTGACAGGACCGCTGGCGAGAACGACACCTGCGGCATGGACCGAAGTATTTCTCGGCATTCCTTCAAGTTTTGACGCCATGTCAAGAAGGCGGCGCACTTCCGGTTCGGTGCTGTAAAGCCTTTTAAGCTTCTCTTCCTTTTCAAGCGCCTTTGCAATAGTCATGTTGAGTTCCGGAGAGATAAGCTTGGCTGTGGCATCGCATACTCCGTAGGATATTCCCATTGCTCTGCCCGCATCACGGACAGCACTTCTGGCAAGAAGCGTATCGAAAGTGATTATCTGTGCAACACGGTCCCTGCCGTATTTTGATGCCACGTAATCAATGACCTCGCCCCTTCTGTCAACGCAGAAGTCGATATCGAAGTCCGGCATGCTCACACGCTCA
>JAGDDO010000046.1 GCA_017848205.1 Oscillospiraceae bacterium
ACAGGTATCTGTGCCAGAGAACTCTGAGTTGACGAAGCTGTTATCGTAACATCGTACCAGCCCTGTTTATTTATAATAAGTGCAAATGAATGATTTTTGCCCTTTTCACTTTTTACACCTGTGAGATCAAGCTTGAAGTGATCGTCAACTTCATGGAAAACAACGGGCTCATCAGAAGCATCTTCGCCGTCTGTACGGTTAATTATCTCAACGGTTTCGTCTTCGCCCATAACACGCTTCATGGCGTGAGTATCAATTATAAATCCAAGTATATTCAAAGCATTCCTCTGAAGCTCAGCCCTTGTAAGAATTCCGTCTTTAAGTGCAGCTTCAATGTCCTCATCAACGCAGGAACTGTCTGAACATACCATATATACATCGTTCTGGGCTCTTGCCATAGGAACATAGCTGTTTCGCTCAGGATCCTGTCCGCGGTAATTCACATTAGCCCACCAGTCTGTCATGGTAAACCCTTTAAATCCCCATTCATCACGCAGCACTCTGGTGTTAAGGTCGAAGCTTCCTGCTGTCCATAAACCGTTTATTGCTCCGTATGTAGTCATCACAGTTTTTGCTTTTCCGACCTTAACTGCAATTTCAAAGCTTTTAAGATAAATTTCACGCAGAGCTCTTTCGGAAACTATGGAATTAAGGAAATGGCGATTGGTTTCCTGATTATTTGCGCAAAAATGTTTGATAGTTCCTGTAACTCCAGCTTTATGAAGTCCCTTTAACTCCGCAGATGCCATATGTCCCGTAAGAAACGGATCTTCAGAAAAATACTCAAAATTTCTGCCGTTCAGAGGGTGACGGTGAATATTCATACCGGGCCCAAGCAGGCAATCCACCCTGTTTGCTATCATTTCAGTTCCTGTGAACTCAAAAAGCTCCTCTATAAGTTTGCGGTTGAAAGTTGATGCGATAAGAGTTCCGTTAGGCAGACTGAAAGCTTTTGTTCCGCAGTCAAGTCTCATGCCCGACGGACCGTCAGAGCAGCATCCTGCCGGTATTCCAAACTTAACGAGTTCATCTGAGACACCTCCGAAAGCAGAAGCAGTACCTGCGGTAACACGCGGACTGCCCATTCCTTCACCGCGTATGATACATGATAGATCGTGGTCGGAAAGCTGCGCAACAAATTGCTCCATAGTGTATTTTCCTTTTTTTACATCTGCAAGCTTGAAACCCTTATCACCGGTGTAGGCTATTTCAGCAGGCAGCCTGTCGAGCCGGCGTTTTTCCTCGTCCACCTTGCTTAGCGGTGCTTTTTCCATAACATAAGCTACACTATTATCCGATGAAACAGCCTTTATCCTGTCAAATTCAGTAACAGGGGCAAGAGCCTGTGAGCATTTTTCGGTTACTGTATCTTCACCAAGCTCTGCTGAATATACATATTCAGCGCTTCTTACATCACTTCCAACGCAGAATCTGTACTCACCTTTTTCAAGTATCCAGCAATAGGGTTCACCTGTTATGCCGCTATCGTCATATGAAGCTATATCATTAAGATCAACTGAAATCGATATAGTCTGTTCTTCGCCATGAGAAAGCTCCTTTGTTTTGGCAAAACCACATAAAACTCTTGACGCCTTGCCAAGTCTGCCCTGCGGCGCTTCACAGTATATCTGTACTACTTCCTTTCCATTATATCCGCCGATATTTGATACCTTTACTTCAAATGTTATTTCGTTGCCTTTTCTTGTGATATTTTCAGTTTTTATATCAAATTTAGTATAAGATAGTCCGTAGCCAAATGGATAAAGCACTCTATTTGGGGCAAATGTCTCGAACCAGCGATATCCTACGAAGATATCCTCGGTATAAACTGCTTTTTCCTTATCGCCGAAGTAACTATCAGAGGGGTAATCTGAAATATTATATGCAATAGTATCAGGCAGTTTACCAGAAGGGCTTACCTTGCCTGTAAGAACAGCAGCTGTGCCTGTGCCTCCTGTCATTCCGCCCTGCCATATATATAATAATGAATCAGGAGAACACTCCAGTATCTGTTCAAGATCAATAAGCCCGCCCACATTAAGCAGTACAATGACTTTTTTGAAGTGCTTTCTCACTTTTTTGAGCATACCGAGCTCTGTCGATGTCAAAAGATATGAACCCTCTTCAAGACGAGCGTCCTGTTCTTCACCTGCTGTTCTTCCTATTATGACAATGGCTGTATCACTTACAGAAGCGGATTCTTTTACTATGCTTTCATCAAGGGGCATTTCCT
>JAGDDO010000426.1 GCA_017848205.1 Oscillospiraceae bacterium
AATGACGGTGTTGTGCCGTCCGAGGAAGATTGCTTTTCATCGGTGTGCGGACAAACACTGTGCCGGTTTGCCAAGCAGGATGAGACGGTTTGCGCCATCACGGCGGCCATGCGGCAGGGAACAGGACTTCAGTTCTTTGCGGCAAAGTACAAGGAAAGATTTTTCGACGTGGGTATTGCGGAACAGCACGCAGTCACATACTGCGCCGGTCTTGCGAGTATGGGAATGGTACCTGTCTTTGCGGTTTACTCATCATTCCTTCAGCGTGCCTATGACCAGATAGTTCACGATGCAGCTCTTTCAGGATGTCACATGGTCATAGGAATTGACAGAGCAGGATTTGTAGGCGAGGACGGCGAGACCCATCAGGGTGTTTTCGACGTGCCTATGCTGACATCCGTTCCGGGAGTAACAATATTTTCACCTTCCGGTTATGACGAGCTTAAGTATGATCTCAGAAAAGCCGTGGGCGAACTTGACGGCCTTGTATGTCTTCGTTATCCGCGAGGAAAGGACTGCACGGAAAGAGAGACGCAGACTGAGTTTTCCGACTATTCATTCACAAAATGCGACGGTGCTGAGATCCTTCTTGTAAGCTACGGCCGAACAGTGGAAAATGTAATACGTGCTGCCGGAATACTTGAAAACATGTATTCGGTAAAGTGTGATGTGCTTAAACTTAACAGGATATGGCCGCTTGACAGTGATATGGTAAAGGAAGCTGCGGCGTACAAAAAAATCTTTTTCTTCGAGGAAGGCATGAAGAACGGCGGAATAGCCGAGCATCTTCTCAGTGCTGTATGCGGTGAAGGATTCTGCGGAAAATTCAGCATAACTGCAGTTGAAGGATTTATAAAACAGGCTTCCGTTGCGAGCCAGCTGAAAAAATACGGACTGGATACTGATTCAGTTATCGATAAAGTTAAGGAAACACTTCAGGGAGAATGATCTATGTCTGAAAACAGACTTGATGTTGAACTTTTTGAACGCGGCTTGTGCAAAAGCCGTGAACGTGCAAGACAGCTTATAAAAGGCGGTTTTGTAACGGTTGACGGCAGGACATGTTCCAAACCGGCATTTACAGTCACCGGGGAAAATGTACTTGAGGTGACCGGTGAAGATCACAGCTATGTCGGCAGGGGCGGACTCAAGCTTGAAAAGGCGGTCACTGTTTTTGCCGTTGATCTTAAGGGAAGGGTCTGTCTTGACATAGGGGCCTCCACCGGAGGCTTTACGGAAGTCATGCTTTCAGGCGGTGCGTCAAAGGTGTACGCTCTTGATGTGGGTCACGGCCAGCTGGCTCCTGAGCTCGCATCTGACAGGCGTGTTGTGAACATGGAGAACACCAACATCCGTGAATCGGTAATAACTGATTTTGACAGACAGCCTGATTTCATTGCAACTGATGTTTCATTTATTTCACTTAAGCTTGTTCTTCCTAAAATAAAGGAGCTTCTTGCGGAAAACGGCGAGGCGGTCGTTCTTATCAAGCCGCAGTTCGAAGCAGGAAAATCAAATTTAAACAAAAAAGGCGTTGTGAAGGATCCGAAGGTACACAGACAGGTCATAAATGATATGACAGAGTTTGCGTCAGTATGCGGATTCTGCGTTTCGGGTATCTGTGTTTCACCGATAAAAGGCGGAACGGGCAATGCGGAATATCTTATGTATCTTAAACACAGAGACGGAAACAGTGTTCCGGTCTCATTCAGTGCAGACGAACTTGTAAGCGAGGCGTTAGGAAAAGAAAAATGAAGATAGTTATTTTCCCGAATTTAAAGAAAAAGGATGCGTACAGCTGTACGCTCGATGTGTGCGGTATGCTTGGAAAACTCGGCGCTGAGATCTCCATGGACAACAAGTACCGTGAAACTTTTTCATCACTTGACAATATAGTTTACGGTGAGTTCAGAAAACTTGCGGAAGAAGCAGATTTTGCCGTTGCCATCGGCGGAGACGGAACCATACTCAAGTGTGCTTCTGCCATGACCGGTACTGATACAAAGCTTCTCGGTATAAACACCGGACGTCTCGGTTTCATGGCATCGGTCGAAAAGGATAATCTTCAGCTTCTTGAAAAGCTTTTTTCCGGTGACTACAAGATCTCGGAACGCATGCTTCTTGCTGTGGAAAGCGAAGATGAAAGCGGAAAGAAGATCTACCGTGCACTGAACGATGTTGTGGTCTCGAGCCGTTATTCAAAGATAATGGAATTTGACGTTTATGTGGGCGATAACCTTATCGGAAGCTATCTCGGTGACGGTGTTGTGTTCAGCACACCGACAGGTTCAACAGCCTATGCACTTTCAGCCGGCGGTCCGATAATCGAGCCTGAGCTTGAATGTCTCGAGATGAATCTTGTCTGTCCTCATTCACTTTTTGTCCGTCCGATGATCTTCAATGCTGACAGTGTAATAACTCTTGTTCATCATTCACCGGAAGAAGTTCAGATAGGATATTCAGTTGACGGCAATGAGCCGGTGGTGCTTAAAAAGGAAAGCAGGCTTGTGATAAGAAAATCTGCCTGCAAGATTAAGCTTATCGACATGACCGGAATAACATTTTATGATTCACTTAACAGAAAGCTTATGAGATCGCTGAAAGGAAACTGATGAAGAATAAAAGACAGAAGAAGATCCTTGAGATAATAGCTGCAAAAGACGTTGAGACCCAGGAAGAGCTTCAGCTCCTTCTTGCTGAGGAAGGTTTCACAGCTGCACAGCCTACAGTGTCACGCGACATTCAGGAACTCAGACTTGTGAAAGCGGTAAATGACGACGGAAAGTACAGGTACATCCAGTCGGGAAATACTGACGCAAGGTTTTCCAACCTGCTTCTTCAGACTATAATAAGCGTTGACTATGCCATGAATATGGTGGTCATAAAGTGTCACACAGGTATGGCACAGGCGGCCTGCGCCATGATCGATTCTATGGATTATCCGCAGGTTCTCGGTACCATAGCCGGAGACGACACGATCTTCATCCTTCTCAGAAATGAGGAGAACGCAAGACAGTTCATGCAGAAGCTGAAGAAGATGACCGGCTGATATTCCAGAAAAACGCTTATGTATCCATAAATCAGCGTGGGGTTCCGGGCGAAGCCCGCAAATCACGCCTTCGGGAATCCGGCTTAGCCGGATTCCCGGTATGATCAGTGCCCCCAAAAAAGAGTATGAGGAAAACAAACAGAAAAGAGGATCTAATTTGCTTAGGGAACTATACATTGAGGACCTTGCAGTTATCAAGAGTGCATCGATTCCTCTGGAAGAAAACTTCAACGCATTTACCGGTGAGACCGGTGCAGGTAAATCCATTCTTATTAACGGTATAAATGCCGTCCTTGGCCAGAGAGTGACGAAGGATATCGTCCGTACAGGAAGTGAAAAGGCTCTTATCACAGCTCTTTTCACCAATCTTTCCGACAGTGTGAAGGCGAAGCTCGACGAGCTCGGAATAAGTTACTCTGACGATGAGATAACTGTCACCAGAGAGATACACGCTGACGGCGGAAGCATTGCAAGAATAAACAACAGGGCAACTACAGTCTCTGTTCTCCGCGAGCTCGGTGCAGTGCTCATAAACATTCACGGTCAGCACGACAACCAGATACTCATGGCTCCTGAACGTCACATTGCCATTCTCGACAGCTTCGGCGGTGACGACAGTTTCATTGAAGACTACAGAAAAAGCTTCCGTGAACTTCAGCATTGCGCGAGAAAGCTTGCAGATCTTAAAAAGCTTGAACAGCAGGCGGCAGACCGTATGATATTTCTTCAGTCGGTCGTTGAGGAGATAGGTCCTCTCGAACTTGAACCCGATGAAGATATCCAGATAGAAGAAGAATACAGGATGCTGAAAAACAGCACTGACATAATCGAAGCTCTCATGTCATCGAAGGACTGCATAAGCAGTGACGATGAATGCATTATTTCCGGACTGAATGATACGGAGGCACTTCTTGAAAGTGTTACCGATGTCTATTCTCCGGCGGCGGCACTTCTTGAAAGGATCCATTCGATAAATATCGATCTTTCTGACATTGCCTCCGAGCTTTCCCACTGCGCATCATCCCTCGAAATAGACGAAGAGACCTTCAGCAGTATTTCGGCCCGCCGTGACATCATAAGCACTCTTAAGCGCAAGTACAACAGGGGACTGAATGAAGTCATCACCATGTACGAGGAAGCTGCCGAAGAGCTTGACAGCATGGAAAACAGCTCTGAAATGATCGAAAAGCTTACGGAAGAAAGAAAGCGTCTGCTTGAAGAGACGACGGAAAAGGCGAAAAAACTTTCGGAGTACAGAAAGCGTACAGCTGAAAAATTCGTAAGCCGTGTTACCGAGGAACTGAAATTTCTCGACATGCCGAATGTAATTATTGAAGTAAAGAATGAAACCGGAAAGCTTTCCGCAAACGGAATGGATTCCGTTGAATTCCTGATCTCCGCAAACAAGGGTGAGGAACCGAAACCGATCGCAAAGATCGCATCCGGCGGTGAACTTTCACGAATCATGCTTGCCCTCAAAACAGTGCTCGCCGATCAGGATGACATACCGACACTTATCTTCGATGAGATCGACACCGGTGTAAGCGGACGTGCCGCCCAGAAGATCGGCATCAAACTTCAGGAGATAAGCGCACACCGTCAGGTGCTTTGTGTAACACATCTTTCACAGATAGCGGTAATGGCGGACAATCACCTTCTCATTGAAAAGAAAACGAAAGACGACCGCACGGCAACCGATGTCACGAAGCTTGACAAGGCAGGCCGTATACGCGAAATAGCAAGAATAATGAGCGGTGAAAATCCAAGCGAACTGATGCTTAAAAACGCAGAAGAACTGCTTGATACAAACAGAAGAAAATGATACAGTAAATAATTTTCGTTTACTTTTGATTTACAAATGGAATTATGAAAGGAGCAGCCTGGCATGTATTATTTAATGAATAAAAACAGCCTTGTTGCTGCTTTTGAAAAGAAACCGGCAACAGCTTTCTCTGATACGGTTCTGTTTAACGAAGCTGAAAGAAAGGGAAAGCTTCCGATCGGATTTGAGGATATAAACTCATGGCTTGACAGCCGTAAATCTTCCAAACACAATGCACATCTTCAGAAACTTATGAGGCAGATGGGATGCGATGATAATGAAGGCTTTATCAGAACCACACATGCCGCTACCATCAACGATACTTTCTGGATGAAAACCGATAAGGAAACTCTGACCTGGGAGCAGGTATCACTTTACC
>JAGDDO010000047.1 GCA_017848205.1 Oscillospiraceae bacterium
CATTATAATAACCGCTCTCATGCATAAAAACTGTATCATGAGCAGGATTGCTCATCAGTTCTATTGCTCTTTCATAATTTCTGATATACTCATCAATTTCTTCACTGATATACGCTCTGATTTTCTCTGAATTCTCATCACAGTTTTCACGCAAAGCTTTCAGGTCAAAAAGCTTTTCACGGATATCAGCTCTGCCTTTCAGGATCAGATTCATCATATCAGATATATCAAATCTCGTATGATCTTCTTCAAGCCACTTGCGGAAACTCTCACTTTCAATATATTTCAGATATCGTTTCATTTTATCCCACCTTTCCGGAATGTCGTTTCTAAATCATATTGTGTTATTAGTATATCAAATCGATCTTACTCTTTCGCCCACATATGGCCGTATCTTCTGTCTAATTCTTCGTAGTACAATTTATTGCAGTACGGCAGAACTTCATCGAAGTATTCATTCAGCGGCAGAGATGCTGCGGAATGTTTTCCTCCAGGTACACGGCGGAAGCGTTCATTCTTACACATTCTCTCCGTCAGATCATGGGTATCGATCACATTATCTGCATCGCCTACGATACAGCATATGTTCTCATTCTTCAGATTTTCCAGTGTTCCGAACATTGAGATATACGAAGTAATATCTCCCTTGTATCCAAGGCGCGGAAGGTGAAGGAACGGCATAAGGCACGGATTAACAAGTATCACCGGTTTGTTAAACTCGGCTGATAATACCGAAGCATAGAAACCGCCAAGACTTGTGCCGACTATGACATCTATGTCATTAGCTGTCATGTAATATCTGAGCCTGTTAAGTACTGCTTCAGGTGATTCCGAGTCAAAATCGATAGACGGTGCAGTTATATTCACACAAGTTTTATCCAGTTCTCTGTAGGTCGCGTTTTCCGGAGAACCATGATATCCGTGGATCGTGAGCATTTCGAAATCATACTTTTTATGTTCTTCTTCTGCACTCTTAAGATATTCCGGAGCTGAAAATAATCAATTTTATCCGGTTCAGGAAAAAACACCTTCGCAGAGCATTTCTTAAACGCATCTTTATAGATATGTCTTACACTCTGCGGCAGTTTGATTGAAGTAAGATTTTCACAGTACTTAAATCCAGGCATGAAAGAATTGAAACCTATCTGCGTTACAGTATCCGGCACTACGACCTCTCCTTTGATTCCCTGTGCGCATACAAAAAGAATCGTTTTTGTTTTATCATAGAGAATACCATTCTCAGCCGTGAAGTATGGATTCTCCGGATCAACGATTATCTCTTCAAGAGCCGGCAGTGCAAGCGCAAAATCTTCAGGGTGCTGCATAGTCTTTCCGAATGTTATCTTCTTAAGAGATTGACACCAGTCAAAATCATTTGCACCGACATATCGAATACCATCCGGAAAAGTTATTTCTTCAAGAGATGAACATCCGAAAAACGTATTTTCCTGCATATGTTCAGCCATATATTTCGGCATTTTTATATGTTTCAGAGAACTGCATCCGCAAAACGCATCATAGCCGATATAATCGACTGATTCAGGGAGAACGATTTCCGTTAAATTGATGCATCCGGCAAAAGCATCGTCTTCGATAGAGATAACACCATCCGGAACAACGAATTTCTCAGTCTTATATCCGTTCGGGCAGTACAGAAGAACTGTCATATCCTTATTATAGAGAACACCGTCTTTTACAGTAAAATACAGATGATCATCATCGACGATGAATTTCTCAAAATTATTGCAGTGCATCAGATTTGTTTCAAACTCTCTTACGCTTTTCGGAATGTACAGAGACTTCAGAAATTCACACTCATAAAAAACATGACGCGGTATTTTGGTTATGCCATCCGGGATAACCGCATTTGTTACACCCTCCCTGTCGATATAGTGTTCGAGTTCATCCTTATCATTGAGGACAAAACCGTTTATTACAGTTGCATCATCATAATTACGTCCCTTGTTTCCCATAGCGATAAGATCGTATGACTTGCTGTTGTTATCCATAATCATGCTCCTTTACAATCTTCGGTTATTCTTTCAACTTGTACTACCATGAATTATATCACTGATTTTTCGAAAATTCGAAGATATTCAGTTTTTCAGATAATTCTCCGTTATGCATAAAATCCGTAAGGATTCACAGGCACTTCAAAAGCTCTTCATATACATATCGGTTATAGTATTCCGGTTTATCACTGGTCTGACCAAGAATCTTACTTGCAATCATCCCTACTGCTGCAGACCGTGAGATGCCGGCAAAACAGTGAATCAGAAGTGTATCAACATTTTCTGAATGTGTTCGGATGAATTCAACTATTTCTTCAGCCTGAGAATGCGACATCATTTTCAAACCTGGCTGCGGCTTATCGATATCGTCGAAATATACCGTCAGAACTGCTTTGCAGTAGCGGTTTTCCTTAAGCTTAAACCCAAATCCACCGTCTTTTGTATCCTGTATGGATATCACCGCATACGAATCGCTTTCTTCCGGATATTCACTCACACCCGGCTCACAGAAATGCCGCATGACATAATTAAGCGCACCCCTGGCGGATGTTACAATTACCCTCGGCTTATTCACTGTCAATTCACTCCCTGTCAAATACACACTGGTAATGCCGGCTGTGATCATACTTCACGGCCACATCCCCTTCCAGTTCAAATTCCTTCCTAATAAGATCAATGTACTTTTCTTCAATATGAGGACTCATGTAGATAACCGCTCTCCCCCTGTTCGTAAGTTCAACTCTCCCGCGCGGATAGTAGTCAAAATCCTTTGCGCATCCTTTTGGCCGAACATACTCCCACAGCTTTCTGTGATTATATGTGTCCCTTGATTTTGAAATACCATCGGCAAACTGCCCGTCAAATGGAAATGCCGCAAGAGTGTCGTCTATCAGCCAGAATACACCTTTCTTCATAGCGTCAGCTCCTTCTTTATTTCTCTCAGCATTCGGATTATACCATGTCGAAAACTGAAAATTCGAGGATATTTGGGGCGAACTGAAAGTTCTACGTTTTGCACAAACAAAGCATCGTTATTACGTGCAGATATGACAAAAGCGGAGTATCGGCACTCCGCTTTAAACTTTTATTTTATATGCCTGCGGCATACTATCAAAAAAATAAAATATCTTCGAATTTTCAAAACTTGTCATGTTATAATCAATGTAAGAAAACAGACAAACCGCACTTAACAATATACGGAGGTAAGACATGAGTATTAAATGCAAACTCGGTGATATCCGCACAAATAATGATATCTGGAAACTGACTGGTGTAGACCCGGAAGATACTGTATGCCTCGAACTTGAAGCGGGTGATTATATCTCTGCATACAAACTGGACAAATACTATGATATTCCGCGCTGTCCGGAAGATAAGACTATTTTAATGAGGCATGAACTTCATACGTTTTACAGAGGCGGAAGAGTGTTTGAATATGACTTTCGTATCATCGTTCCTGCACTTAACGGATTTTTCCGCATTGGACGTGACAGAAAGGATTTTCGCAAAAGAGCATTCTTTCCTTCTAACCGGATACATTTTTATTCAGATGGTTCTGACAAACCGGATGTGCTTTCACGCGGTGAACTGTACGATACTGCATGTTACTTTCTCAGTGAAGGAAACAATGGATGTGATCCTGCTGATACCGAATGCATAATCGAAACTCCGAACACTGATTTTCCGGAAGTACGCTGTACTCTCGGAGACCTTGAATCAATGATCTGGTCAGTTGCATATCCGATATATAAATATTTCGAAGTTTACAGAACATCATCCGATCTTAGCTGCGTTCGCGAACCATATATGTATGATTTTGAAGTTAGCATACCGAAACTCGGACTTATTCTTCAGGAAGGTGAAGAAGTTGATATGTAAGAAGATGCATATGACGAGGAACTCGAAGAAGAAAAAGAAGAACAGCCTGATATAATACTGAGCAATATCTGTCATTACTATATGCGTGAAACAGTTACTTTTTCCTGTGATAAAAACGGTAAAGTACTCAGCAGCTGGGATAATATATACAATCATATCGAATGGTATGTCGAACATAAAGAGCTCGATATTCCTGATATCGATGCTCTCGAATGTATCATCACTCTTCCATATCGCCGCAAAAACAAAGAACTGATAACCGACAGAACAGAAATACCACCGATCAACATTCTGAATATACATGACTTCGGTGAAGGTCCTGAAAATGAAGCTTACAAAACTCTGCGCGAATTAAAAGAAACCGAGTGGGCAAACAGCAGACCACACTCAAAGGAGCTTGAAAGCAGTGTGATATCACCGGAACTTCAGTACGGACATTTTCCTGTAGATTTTCTCACCTACGAAGAATATCTGAAGGAAAATAAAATCAGTCTTGTAGTCGGAAACGGACTCGGAGGATTCTATGCTGCTGTAATATGCGCAAAGTACGACATTCCAGCGATAGTAATTAATCCGTGTCTTACACCTTTTCTCGACTTGCCGAAGAAAGATTACACCGGTTCTCTAAGCTCTTTCATGGCATATTTCAGCGACCTGGCTGCTCTGGAATTCAACCGTGATAATATCAGTTGTCTGATTATTTCGGATGATAAATCTCCTGATATACCTGACTTTACAAAAGCACTGCTGAAGAACGAACGTTTCAGAACGATTCCCCGTGAGGAACTATCTCTGTACGGATACTTTCGTGATGAAATAACATACTTCACACTCGAACTTCCGAAAAAGAAAGCCAGAGAAAAAAAGCGACAGAAAGACTATGCAGACCGCAGCGAAGCACTTCTCGAAATGATAAACCTCTACAAAGGCAGAGCACTTGCTGATAAATGAACGATGTATTCGCCAGAGGCGAATTAATATTAAAGCGGAGCCGCGGCTCCGCTTTTTCCTTTTTATTCGGTATGCCTTCGGCATACTATTTTTTATTACCCAGCAAAAAGATATGCTGTCAGAATCACTCCCACAATCACGAATAATACGTAGACGATATTTCTTCTGTGAAATCTATTTACATAAATATCCTCCGGATCATCCGGATTTACGTATATATCACGGATATCTCCAATACGATTTCTCTTTGAAATTAGTAACTGCTGTAAGCACCGTATATCTGTTTCATATCGTGTTATTAGTATATCACAGTCAGCCGTTTTTTCACGGCGAAAAAGCTGCGACATCTTTCTGCTTTTGTTTTAGCGCTGAAAGAATCTTTCCGAATACAAGCTGATTTGGAAAATATCTATGGTCTTCGAAGATCTTTTTTCCGTTACCTTCAAAATATTCAAGAATGGCCATCGCACATCCCGCACTCCTGCTCTGTCCGTAATCGCACTGGCAAATAATATCTTTACCTTCATCATGAACTTTAAGGATAAATTCCGCTGCCTCTCCCGCCTGCGGGAAAAATGCTTTTATCCCTTCCGGATCATTCTCGAAAGCATCCCAGTCGATATCCGGAATGCAAACATAGAAAACATCATCTGTCACATCAGAATAGTCAACCGGCTGATAACCGGCAGAATGTCCATCCGGCGGATCGAAAAAAGTGATAACAGCCGTGTTTTTCGGGAATTCTCCGTTTACAATTATTTTGTAAACATCATTTCTTGAAAGTACCGATACGTTCATTAGATCATCCTTTCGCCATTAAATGCTCAACCTGACCACAATTATATTATAGCACAACATTTTTGAAAATTCGAAGATATTTGATATGAATAAAAATTTTCTGTATTTCAAAATTGAAAAGATATAATAAAAAGTCCGGTCTTTTGAAACCGAACTTTTTATTAGTTATTCATTTTCCATCATAACTTTTTCAATCCTGCAGAAATGCTTTCTCTGTCCCGGCTTTTCATCCTTATCATAGGTTATGCCAACAAGAATGATATCTCTTCCGAATCCTTTGAATGATTCTGGATACTGCCTGTTTTTGATCTGATCAATTGCAGTTTTAGCATCCTTATTCCACTTAAGTTCGATTACAAGTATCGGATATCCGGAATCATATTTCGGCAAATATGCGATGTCAGCATAACCATTTCCGGCAGGTATCTCTTCCCACTGAACATAGTTGTCGCGGTAAGTATAATATGCAAGCTTGATTACACTTCTCAGACTATCTTCCCTGTTATAGTGGATTGGTGACGTTTCCTCCATGTGGATCTTTTCAATCTGTGCGGCGACTGCTTCCTCGTTTCCTTCTATGGTATCTTCAAAAAGCTTATCGCTCTCCTTCAGACGTTCAATCGTTGCTGTATGCTCTGAATCTCTGATTGTATCCTGAAATTCCTGACGAATCTCTTCATTCGGAATACGTGCTGTTTTCTTTGCACTGTCATAAGCAAGATAGCCAAGGTGAATAAGAAGTGTTATAACGTCATCCTTACTTTTAAAATTAGTAAGATCATTTTTGAACTTAGTTGTTGTTACGTTCACTTCAATTCCAGCCATGAGTTCTGCTATTGTTTTAGTAAGTCCGCTATAGTCCAGACTAATGTATTCCATCAATGCATCTGCAGATGATGTCTGAATCCAGTATGAAGCAAATTTATTTCGTCTGGCAGCTTTAATAACAGAATTCGGATTGTAGACTGATTCAGCTTCATCAAATGAATATCCGTCATACCAGCTTTTCATCAAACTAAAATCTGCGTTTTTGTCATCGCATATTTTCTTAACTTCGTCTTCAGTAAAACCAACATACTCTCCGAATTCTTCCGGTTCAATCATTGTATATTCATCAAAATCTGAAATAGCAGACTGTGAGCCGTCTTTTTTTATTGGAAGAATACCGGTCATATATGCTGCTGCAACTGTCTTTGGTGTAAAGGCTATATTTTTGAACCATTCACGAAGAAGATCAAGATACTGCTTCTGTACTGATGCATCATCCTTCGATTCGCGTATAATGGCATCCCACTCATCTATGATAAAAACAAATTTTCGTCCCGGATTATCTTCATCGCCTTCAACACAGCGTAAAATACAATCTGTAAGAGACATATCTTTATCAAGATATGAAAACATTCCGAGAAGTTCTTTTCGTAATGATTCAACGATCATATCAGTGACACATGAAAGAGGCTTTTTTTTCCTTCTGACTGAAGAAATAAAACTTGTCACATCAAAACAAATCACATTGTATTTATTTAAATATCTTTCATATGTACTGCAACTTGCTATTTTTTTATCATCAAAAAGTTTATGGGAATCACATGAGCAGTCATAATAGGAAGCAAGCATTTTGGCAGCAAAAGATTTTCCGAACCTACGCGGTCTGCTTATGCATATGAGCTTCTTATTAGTCCCTATTCTATTGTTAATAAGATCAATCAGATTTGTTTTATCAATATAATCATCTTCAACAATTTCAGCAAACGAAGCATTTCCAGGATTAATATACGTTCCCATTCTATTCACACCTTCCGAAACACCTTATACTGAAACAGCAGAGTCCCACGTAAAGAAAGTGAGCTCTGCCGTTTCTTCTTATTTAATTATATTGATTCCCGATGCCATTGTCAATGGAACATAATTACATGTTTTACAGAAGGATAATGCGCCAGAGGCGCATTGATAATGAAATCGGAGCCATCGGCTCCGATTTATCCTTTTATTCGGTACGCCTGCGGCGTGCTGTTTTTTTACCGATTACAGTCTCGGATCGACCGGTTCGCTTTCAAAAGCCAGAACACCGAATGAGCATTCATGTACACGGTAAAGCGGTTCTTTTCTCACAAACCTGTTAAGCGACTCCATACCGAGAGAGAATTCTTTCAGTGCAAGTGTGCGTTTGCGGTTAAGTGAACGTACCTTCAGACGTTTCAGATGATCCGGTTCGAGGTACTCAGCACCGTAAATGATACGCAGGTATTCACGTCCTCTGCACTTTACCGCAGGCTGCAGGAGTCTGTGTCCCTGTTTTGCAGTGAAAGTCTCAGGCTTTACAACCATGCCTTCGCCGCCGTTTCCGGTAAGCTCAAGCCACCAGTTCACGCCGTTCTTTATACTGTTTTCGTCCTCAGTATCAACACATATATACGGAGTTTCCATGTAAACAGGATCTTTGCCGGTTATGTATTTTCTGATATTCTCCATGTGCCATACATGTTTTTCTTCCGAGAATACATGTCCTTCGACAGCAAGTATATGGAAAGGTGCGATACGTATGTCATCAGTACTGTTTACTGTCCAGCAGTATTCACGGTATGCCTTTATATATTTATCTATGTCATCCTGCTTTGACCTGTAACGTTCAAGTATATCCGAAAGATCAACGTCCTGTTCATTTACCTGACCGCCGTTTTCCTTCTGACGTATGCACGCCTTTTCAAGAACACCTACAGCCGCTTTCAGACTTCCCGCTCCTGCATTTCCGGCAGGTGCGTACTGAGAACGGATAAGTCCCTGCGCTTTTTCAGACCACGGCATAAGCTCGGTATCGAGACATACCCAGTCTGTTTTAAAGTCATCCCAGAAAGCACTTTCAGTAAGTACAGTATCAAGTCTGTCAAGCAGTTCAGTTTCTGCATTTCCCTTGTCGAAGAATTTTCTGCCGGTCCTTGTGTATATGATACCTCTTGAACCGTCTGTTATGCCGAACCTTCCGGCAGCTGTTTCTGCATTCCTGCAAAGCACGATGACGGCTCTTGAACCCATATGCTTCTTTTCGCAGACAACATTTCTTATTCCCCTGCTCTTATAATATTCAAAAGCTTCAAGCGGATGTTCAAGATATCCGTCAAGTCCGCTTGTTTCACACGGAGACATAGTCGGCGGAAGGTAGATAAGCCAGTGCGGATCTGCCGCAAAACGTGACATGATCTCAAGTGCTGCCGCAGCGTTGTTTTCGTGTATATCTATCGACGGCATAAGTTCCGTTTCAACGTGAAGTTTCTTATTGAAGTCACCGACAGTGAGCATATCGCCGATATCTTCTTCCTGCTTTTCCTCAAGCGGCTTTACCGGTTCATAGTACTGCTCCAAAGCATCGACGCTTACAAACTCCTTTTCCGGATAGCGGTATGCAGTCAGTTTTCCGCCGTAAACGCATCCGGTATCGATACAGTAAGTGTTATTCTGTGCTCTGACTTCCCTTCCGGCTATATGACCGTATACAACTGCCGCATCTCCACGGTAGTCTGCTGTCCAGTCAAGACGTACCGGAAGTCCGAAAGTATCCGTTTCGCCTGTTGTCTCACCGTAAATGCAGAAATCACGTACTCTTGCGGACGCACGGCTGATATATTCCTGTTTGAGCCCTGCGTGGGCAATTACAAGTTTGCCGTCGTCGAGAACATAGTGACTTATAAGGCTGTCGATAAATCCTGCTGTTTCATTTTTAAAGTCATCGCCCATGCTTTCAATATCTGCAATGGTCTTATCGATACCGTGAGTACGGGCTATGTTCTTTCCGCGAAGATATTTAAGAAGCTTTACATCATGGTTGCCAGGTACCGCGATCGCGTTTTCAGACTTCACCATATCCATTACAAGACGCAGAACATCTGCATTCCTGTTTCCTCTGTCACAGAAGTCTCCAAGGAATGCTGCTTTTCTTCCTTCAGGATGTGAATAGATACCGTCAGTTTTTGTGTATCCGAGCTTTTCAAGAAGAAGTTCAAGCTCGTCAAAACAACCGTGTATGTCACCGATAATGTCAAACGGTCCGTGCATCTCCTTTGTGTCGTTCCAGAGCATTGTGCGGATTATCTCCGTGTTTTCAATCTTTTCAAGGGAATCTATAACGTAAACGAAACGGAACCCTTCCTTCTTAAGGTAACGTATACTGCGTTTAACGTCACGGCAGTGATTGCGGATATCACGCTCGCTGAAGCCGCGGTCAGGACGTGCCTTGTTTCGTTCCTGTATCAGATCTTCAGGAAGGTCAAGCACGATCGCTGCAGCATGAACATCGTGTTCTCTTGCAAGATCAAGCACCCGTTTTCTTGCACTCTGCTGAATGTTTGTAGCATCTATGACTGTAAGTCTCATATGCTCAAGTCTTTTTTTCGCAGCGTAGTAAAGAAGATCGAATGCATCTTCAGAAACATTCTGACTGCTTTCATTGTCGCATACCATTCCTCTGAAAAAGTCCGATGAAAGTATCTCGGTCGGTTTGAAATGAGTACCGGCAAAAGTTGTTTTACCGGATGAGGTCCCGCCGACAAGTGCCACGAGGCAGAACTCCGGTATCTCTATTTTGAATTTATCCATTTTTCGTAAACACCCCCATCTGAGTCGGTGTACCGTATTTTTCATCATTATCGCCTATACCGCTTATCACGCAGGTGTAGCCGAATTTTTTACATATATGATCCGTCCAGTCCTTAAACTCCTCACGCGTCCATTCAAAACGGTGATCGCCGTGACGGAGCTCATTTTCCTGCATATGCTCGTAATTTACGTTGTATTCGCTGTTCGGTGTTGTGAGTATAACTGTTTTCGGTGCGGCAAATTCAAAAACTGCACGTTCGAAGGACGGTATCCTCATCGGTTCAATATGCTCGATGACCTCGATAACGCAGGCACAGTCAAAGCCTTCGAACCGTTTATCCCTGTAAGTCAGTGACGCCTGCATAAGGGTAAGTTTATCTCTGCGGGCCGACGGCATCCTGTCGAGGTGAAGTCTCTGTGCAGCCTTTTCAAGGACGGCCGCCGAAACATCACAGGCAGTGACTTTTCTTATCTGCTGTTCGTTCAGAAGAAGTGAGGTAAGTCTGCACTCACCGCATCCGAGATCAATGACTGAAGAAGCACCGGAGGCAAGAACTGCATTCTTTACAGTTTCCATACGCAGGGTATTAAGCGGTGTAAACTCTTTCTTCTGAACACCCGCATTTTCTTCCGAAGAACTGTCAGATGCAGCCGGAACATTTTCCACAGATTCATTTTCTTCTGTCAAAGTGTCTGCATTGTCAGTTCCATCAGGATCTTCACCGAGAAGAATATCCATTGCTTTGCGTGCATAGCTTTTACGGGCATTGAAATACCGTCTCATTATCTTTTCTCTGTACGGATGATCGGCAAGCCATCCTTCGCCGTGATCAAGCAGCTTCTGTATTTCACCTGAAGAAATGTAGTAATGCTTCTGCTTGTCAAACACGGAAATAAGCACGTAAACATGATTAAGAAGCTCTGAAAGCTTCACCGTACCGCTAATGGTAAGATCTATATACGGCGAGTTTCCCCATTCTGGACAGCTTTCATCAAGTACAGTCCTTTCTGTTTTCACCGTATAGCCAAGGGGCTCAAAAAGTTCTGAAGCAAGTTTTTCATCTCCGTAGTCACGCAGTGAATAGAGTTTAGCTGTAAGTTTAAGCGGTGTATCTGCAAGTTCCTGTTTTTTATCGCATCTTCCGTTCATAGCTGTTGAGAAAACACGTGAAATAGCTGTGCTCATAAATGATGTTGAAGCATACGGACGGTCGTTTACATAATCAAAAAGGCCGCCTTCAGTGCTTCCCACCTTTCCTCTCGCAAGATCAAGAGGATCGATATCCAGCAGAAGTGCGGCCGTTGTACGTTCACTGCTTACCTCGGGATAAAAGACGTAAGCCTTTCCGTATGACAGTTCAAACTGCTGTGACCTCGACGGATTTTTATGAAGCAGAAATCCAAGATCTTCGGTATTTGTACCTTCGTAAGTAATTGTAAATAACAATTTTCGTCACTCCTTTCGCTTTGTTATTCTTTCATTTATATTGAAAACACTGATCGATTCATGCAGCATCTATTCGTGATTCCGGACAAACCGGAATTATTAAGCTGATCAGTGTATTTCTCTATTATAATACCACTCAAATCAAAATGCAAGAAAAATTTTATTTATTTCCTATTACCACTTGAATTCATACCAAAATTAAGGTATAATTTGGTTATAGATTGTAAAGGGGGATATCGCTGTGCCTACAATAAACCCAAGTGCTGACTTTCAAAAAGAGAAAAGTGATTTCGCTTTCATGAGCCACGAACACTCCAGAACACCAACGGATAAACTTATATTATACAGACATATCAAAGAAGGATTAGATGATGTCTGCAATGGTAATATACGTCCTTTATCAGAAGCTATGCAAGACATAAGGTCTAAGCGAAAAAAATGAATATGCGCCAGAGGCACATTAAAATTTGAAGCGGAGCCGCGGCTCCGCTTCTTCCTTTTATCGGAACGCCTTCGGCGTGCTATTTTAACGAACTCCCTATGATATCCGAAAAATATTCCTTCAGCGGTAATGTAGCTCCGGAATGCTTTCCTTTAGCTTAACGTTTATATAATTCGTGAAGCAATGTTTTTTTACCAAAGCGTCATAATAC